>JBDSJK010000486.1:0-15734 GCA_039917535.1 Burkholderiales bacterium | reverse complement strand
ACGAAGACTACGCGCGCCATGTCGACTATGTGCATTTCAATCCGGTGAAACACGGACATGTCGCACGGGTGTGCGATTGGCCTTATTCCTCTTTTCATCGCTTCGTTGCAGCTGGCGACTATTCACTGGACTGGGCGGGAGATACGACTGCGGACTGGCTGGCGGGAGAGCGAGGGTAAATGCTTTCATACGGCGGAAGGCCTGGCGCTTTTCCGCCCTACCAGGCCTCCTTTTGAGGGGGGAATGCACCCCCTGCCGCTCTGCCACGAGCCAAGTGCAGCGCGCCTCTTGGCAGGGCATGCCTGGAGCGCCGCATCCCGCCTTGCTCCCAGCCATGTGGTGAATTCGTCACAGTAAGCGGCCCGTTCACTCAATCGCATCGCTGGGCTTATCGACCGCTTCCAGTCGTACCTTGACCACGCCCATTTTGATCATGCCCAATTTCCTTGCAGCCGCCGTAGAGAGATCGATGATCGCCCGCGAGCGTGGCGGCAAGCGATCGTTAATCTTAACTACAACGCTGTGTCCGCTGCGTAATCGAGTCACCCGCACCCAGGTGCCAAGGGGTAAGCGCTGGTGCGCTGCGGTCATTTTTTTTGGATCATAGCGTTCGCCGCTGGCGGTACGCATTGCACGCAGCGTGGCGTGGTAGTAGCTGGCAATACCAATTTCGCTTTTGCGCTTAGCAGCCATCGGCTTAGAGGGTGAGGCGGCATGGTTGCTCACCTCATCGGCTGCGGCGTGTGAAGCGAAAATCAGTACGGTGAGCAAGACGCCAACACTCATGCAGCGGGCAAGAATCATCGCGCTTATCCTTAAACCGTGACAGCCTATTACGACTAGAGTGTGGCAAAATCATGTTTTGCTAAAACACTCATCTATTTTTTCTTCTCTTTGCGACCTAACCCTACCATGAATTGCGTCCGGATATGAGTTCCAACGCGCCGGACGCGCTGCGCAAAGCCGTTATGGCGCTTGCATTACTGTCGATAATCTGGGGTTACAACTGGGTCGTGATGAAGCAAGCGACCGCCTACGCCGGGCCGTTTACTTTCTCAGCATTTCGCTTCGGCATCGGCGCGTTGAGCCTGGCGCCGGTGTTGTTGTTTCTCAAGTTACCCTTTCGCATTCCGCGTGACGAATGGAAAACCCTTGCTTGGCTAAGTTTGTTACTGGTCGTGAACTTCGCTTTTGTCATGACAGCGTTGATCGTTGGCGGCGCGGGGAAAATCAGTGTGCTGGTCTACACCATGCCGTTCTGGGCATTGATATTGGCGCGCTTCATGCTCCACGAACGTCTGCGGCGCTGGCAATGGATCACAGTTGGAATGGCCTTTCTCGGATTAGTGGTATTGATTGATCCCATACACCAGCAAGGTGGCGTGCTGTCGAGTGTTTTAGCAGTGATCGCCGGATTATTTTGGGCCGCCAGCGTTATTGTCGTCAAAGAAATGCAGCGACGCGAAAGTGTTTCCATGGTGACGTTGACGTTTTGGCAGGGATTGATCGCTTGTGCCGGATTCGTCATCGCGGGTTTGATGGTTCCACAGCGCGAAATCAACTGGACACCAATGTTAGTATGGTTGATTTTTTATTGCGCAGTCATCAGCACGGCCTTGGCGTGGCTGTTGTTTTACTACGCATTAAAGCGCATGCCGGTGGGTCTGGCGGGACTGAGCACTTTAGCCACGCCCGTTGTGGGCGTGTTGTCCGCCTGGATCGCATTGGGTGAAAAGCCCAACGCGGTCGAGGCAACCGGCATGGCGATGATAGGCGCGGCACTGGGCATGTTGGCGCTGGTGCCATTTGTCCTTAAGCGAAGCGCTCCCAAAATTTAGTTTCTGAGGAATAGTGATATGCGTTTAAGCACCATTATTTTCGAGGGGACAGAGCAAGCGGCAGTCGTCACGCCGCGCGGTTTTGTTCCCGTTACCCACATTAATTCGCAACTCGGTAAAAACTGGCCGACAGATTTGTATGCGCTGATCGTTGCCGGCATCGACAACCAGCTTGCCCGCGATGCTGAACGAGTTACGAATGCCGTTGATCGAACAACAGTGAAAGTAGCGCCACTTTATCGGCATCCGCGCAAGATTTGGGGCATAGGTCTGAACTATCGAGATCACGCACAGGATTTGAATGCGCCCTTCCCAACTGAGCCTGCGTCGTTCATGAAAAACGACAACACCATCATCGGTCCGAGTGAGGCCATCGAGCTACCGCCGCAATCGGAGCGCGTCACGGCGGAGGCGGAAATCGGCGTCATTATTGGCCGCACCTGCCGCGCGGTTTCGGAACGGGACGCAAAGAGTTACCTCGCAGGATATTGTTTGATCATCGACATGACCGCGGAAGACATACTGCTCAAGAACCCACGCTTTCTCACCCGCTCGAAAAACTTCGATACGTTTTTTTCCTTTGGACCTGAATTGATCACGACTGACGAAGTACCCGATGTGTTGGCGCTCACGGTGGGCACGTACAACAACGGCAAGTTGTATCGTGAGAACCAGGTGCGCAACATGGCGTTTCAACCAGATTATTTGGTGTCATTCCACTCACATGTGGCGACGCTCTACCCCGGCGACATTATTAGCACCGGCACGCCGGGCGCGGTGCCCATCGCGGCGGGCGACGTGACGGAATGTCGCATTGCCAGCCTCGGCACGCTAAGCAACCCCGTGATACGACGAACTTGGTGACATGAGAGTTGTCTGGCTCGCGCTGCTGCTGGTCTTGGTGGGTTGTGGAAAAACACCTCAACTTAGCAAGCTCCCAGCCGATGCCGTCGTGCTTGCCTTCGGCGATAGTCTCACGTTCGGTACAGGCGCATCGCCTGAAGAAAGTTATCCGGTGGTTTTAGAGAAGTTGATCGGTCGTCACGTGGAGTCCGCGGGTGTGCCCGGTGAAGTGACCGCTGAAGGATTGCAACGTCTGCCGGATGTCCTTGAGGAAACAAAACCGAAATTAATGCTGCTTTGCCACGGTGGTAACGACTTGCTGCGTAAGTCCGGCGAAGCGCAAGCGGCAGCCAATCTGCGCAGTATGGTGTCGCTGGCGAAAAGTAAAGGCATTGAGGTGGTACTGATCGCCGTGCCCAAACCGGGACTCATGCTCTCGCCGCCGGAATACTACGAAAAAATCGCGGCAGAATTCAAACTGCCCATTGAAGCGGCTGTGCTCCGCAGCATCATCGCATCACCAGACTTAAAGTCGGATACGATTCATCCCAATGCCGCGGGCTACAAAAAAATGGCCGATGCGATCGCGTCTTTGTTGAAACAAGCGAAGGCCATTTGAGATGGACTAACAGGTTGATGCACACCTACTGAGCGCTGCGATGCCAGTTAAGAGAGCCAAGGTCAATCGCTGGCCATGGCGTTTTACTTGGCATCTGACGTCATAATACTTTGCACCTGAGAACGGGGATCGCGATTTGTCCAGCGCTGAACTGCGACCGCGTGCAGAAATTCCAGCACGCTGCGATTGAAGGCGTCGGGCTCTTCAAGATTCAACGTATGTCCCGTGCGCGGCAACACCACCAGCGCCGATGATGCGATGTGACGCTTCAAGAATAGCGATGGCTCCAGACAAGGCTCATCTTCATCGCCTGTGACAATCAGCGTCGGCGTTCGTATTAGCTTGATCTGATCGGCCAATTCCCACAGCGATGGCCGCTGCATCTGCACGCCGCGCATCGTCAAGGCCGAACCGGCCGCTGAATGTTCAGCGAGCTGCGCGGCGAACGCCTGCCAGCCGCGCGGATCCTTGTTCTGCAGTTGCACGCGGGCTGGGCCAAGGGCATATCGCGCAGCGACTAACGCAGTGCCGTGCTGTTCAAATTGTTGCGCAACGTTTTCGGACTCCGTTCGAAAGCGGCCTTGTTGCGTGGGCGCAGCGCCATAACCGCATCCGGCAACCAGCAGAGATAATGCGCGCTGCGGGTAGCTGATGCCCACATGCAAGGTCGCGAAACCACCCATGGATAAGCCAATGATATGAGCTGCGGAAAGTTGCAGATGATCTAGGACAGCGATAATGTCATCCCGCGCATGGGCTTGCGAGTAGGCTGCAGGATCAGTTGGCACCTCGGACGGCGGATAGCCTCTGGCGTTAAACGTGATGCAACGATAGCTGCGCGAAAAAAAACGCACCTGCGGTTCCCAACTGCGCTGATCGCCGGCAAATTCGTGGACAAAGATAATCGGCGCGCCGTTGCCCGTTTCTTCGAAGTGCAGCTTAGTGCCGTCCTTAGCGAGGGCGTAGGGCATCTTTATCTCCAGTAACTTGGGATCTGATCAACGGGTTTCTCAATCACATCTTCCAGCCAATCCCTGGCTCGCTGGCGGTGCTTCTCTTGCGAAATCTTGTCACCGGTTTTCTTGGCATACACATAACCCGCTTCGTTATCCAACGCCACTAGGATCAAGCGCTCATAAATAAGCTGTCGTTCGCGGTCATTGTTGGCTTGAAACTTGGCGTCCCTGCTTAACTCTTGGCGAAAACGCGTCGTAATTAACTCCAACTGGGCCTGGTCAGGGCCATTGCCTTTTGAGTAGACGTTATAGGTCAGCGATACAAAAAACCCATACGCACGCGCGACATCGTTCAACTCCCAGCCATGCTTAATCGCGTGGGCTTTGTATTTTTCCAAGTACGCGTTTGCCTTCTGTTGGCTTTTGGTTGCCTCAGTGAAATTCTTTTCCTGCTTGGCATACCATTGTGGTGCGACGGTTTCGCTGACGGGCTTAAATGTAGTGGGGCATCCAAGCGTCGTTTTTTCGCAAGATAATTGTGTTGGGTTTGATTTGGCAGGCACAGGTGGCCTTTTTATTTCTGCCGGTGCCGCGGGCGGCGACGCAGGTTTTGCGGCTTGCTTAAGCGTGTCTTCCATTTTCACTTGGGCGACAGTCGTCGCGGCGAGAAGCGCGCAGAAAAATGTAATGGAAATAACAGACACGTAACGGCGCATGGATCAGCTTTCCGGGGTGAATTGAGTAACTACTTACCGGAAAAACGCGGCGCGCGTTTTTCTAAGAAGGCACTGCGTCCCTCTGCGTAGTCTTGGCTTTGAAAACAAGCGTCGTACATTTTTTTTACCAGCGCCAAATCGCGCTGACCACTCGGCTTTGCCAACTCGCGCATCGCGCGTTTTGCTGCCGCAAGCGTAAGCGGCGCGTTGGCCGCGATCTGATTGCAATACTGGGTAAAGCTAAACTCAAAATCCTGTTTCGCAAATACCTGATTCACTACGCCCATCCGCATCGCCTCGGCAGCATTGATCTTACGCGCAGAGAAAAACAAATCACACGCATTGCCTGAGCCTATGGCTTGCACCATACGCTCTATACCGCCAAGCTCATAGCCTAGTC
The DNA here is from genome assembly GCA_039917535.1 of Burkholderiales bacterium. GTDB lineage: Bacteria > Pseudomonadota > Gammaproteobacteria > Burkholderiales > JALYOK01 > JBDSJK01. Next base: position 10,362 of record JBDSJK010000486.1, on the reverse strand, counting down.
CGAGGCGACCTGCGGGCATCAGAAACATCGCGTCATCCGAACAAAAACGCAGATCGCAGTCTAGGGCCAAAGCCAGGCCGCCGCCTACGCATGCACCATGAATTTTTGCGATTAAAGGTTTGGGGAATTCGAGCAGTGACTGAGTAGCGTCTTGCAATGTTTGGTTGTAATGCTTCAGTGCGTCGCCATGGCTGCGCTTTTCGCCAAACTGCGAAATGTCAGCACCTGCTGCAAAGGCGCTGTCGCCCTCGCCCGTTAGGACAACTAGGCGTATCGCCGGGTCCTCAGCAAACCGTTGCAAAATAGCCGGGAAGCCGCGCCACATCTCGAAAGTAAGCGCATTGCGCTTCGCGGGATTAGACATAACAATCCAACCGATCGCCCCCACTTTTCGCGCGATGAGTTGGCCCTGCGTTCCGAGTGTCCGGTCGTTCATGCGATGATTCCTTGTTCTCTTAGTTGTGCAACTTCCGCGTCAGTGTAGCCCAGCTCTTTAAGGATAGCCGAACTATGTTCACCCAATTCTGGCGTAACGGTGCGCATTTGCGATGGCGTTCGTGATAGGACTATGGGTTGGTTGACTAGTTTGATGTTCCCAAATGTCGCATGCTCCACGGAGGTCGCGCATTTCAGATGTTGCACCTGCGGGTCGGCAAACATTTCATCCATACGATAGATTGGCCCACAGGGCACACCGGCGTCGTTGAGTTTAGCGATGAGCAACGTGCTCTGATGATTTGCTGTAGAGCGATTGATCTCCGCGTTAAGCGCGACGCGGTTGTCCGAGCGCAGCGCTTCGGAATTAAAGCGCGCTTCGAGCAACAGATCGGGGCGATCGAGTGCGTTGCACAGGCGTTGCCAATTTCCTTCGCCCGATGCGGCTATGTTGATATGGCCATCAGCAGTCTGATAGACCGAGGTGGGCATACTGGTGGGATGATCGTTGCCAGCCTGAGTCGGCACTTCACCGGACATGAGAAAACGCGCCGCCTGAAAATCCAACATGGCGATCTGTGCCTGCAGCAACGAGGTCTGCACCCACTGGCCTTCTCCGGACGTTTCACGCTCGAGAAGCGCGACAAATATGCCTAGTGCCGCATACAACCCCGCGCTGGAATCGGCCACCGCGATGCCCGCACGCACGGGTCCCTGACCGGGCAATCCCGTGATCGCCATGAGGCCGCCCATGCCTTGGGCAATCTGATCGAAGCCGGGACGATCAGCATAGGGACCATCTTGGCCAAAGCCGGAAATGCTCGCGAGTATGATGCGCGGATTAATTTTCTTAAGCGATTCGTAGTCAATACCGAGGCGAAACTTGACGTCGGGTCGATAGTTTTCGACGACTACGTCAGCGCTTGCGGCAAGCTTGAGAAAAACACCGCGGCCTGGCTCGGTTTTGAGATTCAATGCCAGCGCTCGTTTGTTGCGATGCAGGTTCTGGAAATCCGCGCCGCAGCGTGGGCCGCCCATGCCTTCGTTGGGATCGACTCCCGGCGGCGATTCGATCTTGATCACGTCGGCGCCAAAGTCCGCAAACATGCGCACACAGGTGGGGCCGGCACGAACGCGCGTGAGGTCGAGCACACGCAATCGTTGTAGGGCAGTGGAATGGGTCGCTGGGGACATGAGTAAGCTTTGTGGAAACGTCACGACATTATGAAGTAGGCGGGGCAAGCATTCAAACCCATCATAACGGTTTACAATACTGGCGATAATTCTGCGAGAAAAATGAAATGCAATCATGTTGGTTGTGGGCATTAGTGCTACTGAGCGTATTGTCGTTGCAGGGCTGTTCTGGGCTGACGGCAAACACGATTTCCGATGGCGCGGACAAACATCTCATGCTCAAAGGGCATGATCCCGTCGCCTATTTCACCGATAACAAGCATGTCCTGGGCAACGCGAATATCAAAATGGATCACGAAGGTGTGACTTATCGCTTCAGCAGCGAGCAGCACAAAGAAATGTTTGCGCAGAACCCCAACCGCTACGCGCCGCAATACGGTGGTTTTTGCGCAAACGGGATTGTATATGGCATTCCGTGGGGTGGTGATCCAGACACTTGGCGCATCATCAACGATCGCTTGTTCATCTTTGGTGGCGAGGGGTCGCGGCGCTACTGGTCGATGGACGAGAAGAAAAATCTCGAGTTGGGTGATCAATATTGGCAAAACGAAGTGAAGGGGTCGGCACCTTTTTGGCAACGCTACAAACGCTTAGTAATTCGTGTGCCGCATTACAAAACCGGCAAGGCGCTCGAAGCCGAATGGCAATCGCGCCAAACTAAAAACTAATTAGGATCAGGGCTATGGGCTTATATAAGCTTCAAGTGCAGGAAGACGATCAGTCCTGGCATGATGTAACAAGCGCAGAGGCTAAAGTGCTGACCTTCGATAATGAGGACGTTGCGCGGAGAAAGCTCGAAGAGCTATACCCCGTATGGGTACAACTTGAGCGCTACCAGTCAGGGCCGAAGCGCACGCGTGTTGTTGCCATTTGGGGCAATGACGATGACTGGCCAAAGAAGTAACTCAACGCAGAGGAACGCAGCAAATGGATTTAGGTTTGAAGGGAAAATCGTTGCTCATAACTGGCGCATCAAAGGGAATCGGCCTTGCGTGTGCGCACGGGTTTGCGGCGGAAGGTTGCATCGTTCATCTGATAGCGCGATCAGCTGATCTGCTTGCGCAAGCTCAACGCGACATACAGGCTCGCCATAGTAGCCGCGCGCATACCCCTGTGTTCGATTTGCGCGCTGTTGGTGCTGTTAAGCGGCTAGCCGAAGTCTGCGCAGATGTGGACATCTTGGTTAACAACGCGGGTGATATACCGGGCGGGAGTATTGAAACGATAGACGAGGAACTGTGGCGCCACGCATGGGAATTAAAGGTGTTTAGCTACATCAATCTCACCCGCGAAATGTTGGCCCGTATGAAACCGCGCGGCAAAGGCGTGATCGTCAACATACTCGGCATGGCGGGCGTGACCCACCCGCCGGAGTATATCTGTGGCACAACTGGCAACGCCGCGCTGGAAGCATTTACCAAAGGTGTGGGCAAGGGCTCCGTTAAATTCGGCATACGGGTGTTGGGTGTTCACCCACCGGCAACGCGCACCGATCGAATTATCCAACTGCACAAGTCCTACGCAAAGCAAAAATTCGGCGATGAATCTCGCTGGGAAGAATTGCTGCAGCAAGCAGGTATGATCGAACCCGAGCAGGTGGCGGATACGGTGGTGTTTTTTGCATCGGAACGTGCTAAGCATTTGTCAGGTGTTGTGCTAAATCTCGGCGCTCACTAGGAAAATAATGACTGACTCAATAATAACCGCCGACACGCAGACGGCAAAAATATTCGCATGGCGGCGTGGTTTCAACGCCATGCATTTAATCGACATTGGGATCGAAGTTGGCTTGTTCCACGCTTTGGCCGATATACCCGAAGGTTTGACGGCCAACGAACTTGCGCAAAAATTAAGTCTCGATCGGCATTGTGTCGATGTCTGGTGCATCACCGCTTACAGCTTTGAAATGTTAGACGCGGACGAAGCTACGCGAGCCTATAAATTGGCACCGTTTATGGACAAGATCCTGGCCTTCCCCGGCCACCCGCGCTATATGGGTGGTTACGTACGACTCGGTACTGAATTCGCAACGGAAGATTTTCGTCGCTGTGTGAGCGCGTTTCGTAGCGGTGAAAAAGTACCATTTCAAGGCCGCGGCGAACATTTTGCGCGCACCATAGCCGACGGCACCTTGGGCTTGCAAATCATGTCCGCACGAAAAATACTGCCCGAATTACCAGGCCTCGCGGAAAAACTGAACCAGAGTGGCGCGGTGCTCGAAATCGGTTGCGGCACGGGTAATCACCTGATGCAGTTGGCGAAGGCTTTTCCCATCAGCCGCATTGCCGGTATCGACATTGATGAAGCTAGCCTGATTACGGCTCGCGAAAACATACGCAAATCTGGCTTAGAGTCTCGCGTAGAAATTTACCAAGGCGACCTTGCAATACTCGCCCAGCCCGCTACATTCGATGTGGCCGCCATGATAGAAGTGTTGCACGAAATCACCCCCGACTTGCGGCCCGGCATTCTCGCCGCTTGCGCGCGTGCGCTGAGGCCGGGCGGCTGGCTGGTTATCATCGACGAGACTTACCCAACCACGCTCGCGGAAATGCGCCAGCCTGAATTTCTGTTTCCCGTACAGACCGGCTTGGAGGAGTTGATGTGGGGCAACGTCATTCCAACCCGGCAGGAGCAAGAGACGTTGCTGCATAACGCAGGATTCACCGGACAAATCAATCGTTCGATCATCGGCGAGGGATTTACGTTACTCACGACACAAAAGCCGTAATCCTAAAAACGGCGATCAACTCGATTGGGTTCCGAGTCGCAATCGGGATTCGAGTGGTGCGAGCCGATTAAATCCGGTAATGAGTGTCGCGATAGGCTCGCACACCTGAAACCAGACTGATTTGAGAGGTGATTGCTGCGCAATCCTTTTCCATTCTTTCAGCAGCAGGCTTACTTGAGTCAGCAACGCGATGGTATGACGGGCTTTGCCATGCACCGGGGCAATAGCCCGGTGTTGCTGTCCTGCATGAGTGGTTTTTCGTCCCACTCCAGACCGCAGCAAAGGACGCGAGGTGATCGCTTTCCTGCGGGCCCGGGGATGGGCCAAACGCACGAACAAACTCCACCCGTTGTACGCCCTTGCCAACCCCATCGCCGACAGGCGACAACGCTTGATATCCTGGGTAACACGGTAGGTTGGGCTGAGGAACGAAGCCCAACGTTCAGTGTGCTTCACTTTCACCAAACTCTGTTGTCCATAGGTATTACATGAGCTGAGGTTACCGCAAGACGGGATGCAGATATTGGGCTTCATACTTCTGCCCAACCTACGCGGCTACCAACACCTTCGCCACGAGCCAATATCAGTGAGGCTCTCAGGCCATGCCTTGCCGAGAGACAAGCGGGGCGCGGTGTTTCAGGCATAGGCCATACGGCATCGTGAACCCGAGTGCGCATACGCTTGCTTATCGCAAGAGGTGAGGTCGGTGTGGGCTTCAAGAATCGTCCCTTCATTGCCTGCGTGATGGTGCTGAATCGAGAGGAATGGCATTCGATCGCGAACGACCTTGGCGTTGATCCCGAGCACGCGGCAAGCTTGAATGTCTCCGAGGTACAGCGGGCGCTGATGGAACAAATACAGTACCTAGCAAGAGCGTTTCCCCACTACGCGATACCCCGTGCACTATTGATCTAAGTCAATGAAGTCCCTGCGTCGTTCGACAATAATATCATCATGAAGACCTTGATTGCTTCCCAGATGTATAACGCGCCGGGGAGCGTTGAACTCGACTTCGACGCTGCCCTGATCCGAAAATACGATCGGAGCGGACCGCGCTACACGTCCTATCCGACCGCCGACCGATTTGTGGAGGCGTTCACTACCACAAACTACGCGCTGGCCGTGAAAAACCGCGGCAATACAGGGCTCATACGACCGTTGTCGCTGTACTTCCATCTTCCCTTTTGCGCTACGATCTGTTTCTACTGCGGGTGCAATAAGATCGTCACCCGCGATCGTTCCAAGGCCGAGCAGTACGTCAAGTACCTTGCCAAAGAGATGGCGATACAACACGAACTGCTTCAGCCTCATGTCGCAGTGGGCCAGCTGCATTGGGGCGGGGGTACGCCGACGTTCCTCAGCCATGCGCAGATGCGAGAACTCATGCACGTGACGCGGCAACAGTTCGATCTCGCTGCGGACGGTGAATACTCGATCGAGCTCGATCCGCGGACGGTCGATGCGGATACGGTGGGGCTGCTGGCCGAATTAGGCTTCAACCGCATCAGTCTCGGCGTGCAGGATTTCGATGATGCTGTGCAACGAGCGGTAAACCGCGTGCAATCGGCCGAAGAGACCAAAGCGGTAATCGACGCCGCGCGCGGCTTCGGGTTCAAGTCTGTGAGCGTAGACCTTATCTACGGCCTGCCCAAGCAGAGTGTACAGAGCTTCGCGCGTACACTCGATCAGGTCGTCGCTTTGAATCCCGATCGCGTCTCGATATATAACTACGCACACCTGCCGCTCGTATTTAAACCGCAGCGCCGCATCGACGAAGCCGAACTGCCGAGCGCCGCGGAAAAACTCAACATCCTGCACGTAGCAATCGAGTCGCTGACTCATTCCGGCTACCATTACATCGGTATGGATCACTTCGCCAAACCGCAAGATGAGCTCACCATCGCGCAGCGTCTGGGCCGGCTACAGCGGAACTTCCAAGGCTACTCGACCCACGCCGATTACGACCTGGTGGCGATGGGTGTGACTGCGATCAGCCACATCATGCCCACCTATAGCCAGAACCTGCGCGGACTCTCCGAGTACTATGATCGCCTCGATCAAGGCATCTTACCGGTGATGCGTGGGATCGAGATGGGACGGGACGATCGCCTGCGGTGGGCAATAATCCAATCCCTCATGTGCCATTTCATGCTGTCGGTCCAGTCGATTGAATTCGTCTATTTTATCGACTTCAAGGTCTACTTCGAGCGCGAGTTGGAAGAGCTGCGCACAATGGAACAAGACGGCTTGCTCGAATTGAGCAAGGACTGGATCGAGGTCACGCCCAAGGGGCGGCTATTGATCCGGAATATCTGTATGGTGTTCGATCAATACTTGCGGCGTGACCGCGAGCGGATGCGTTACTCGAAAGCAATCTGAATCGGCGCGAGGCGAGCGATGACAAACAAATCGGCAATGCAGCGTGCGCTCAGCATAATCAAGGACGAGCACTGCTCACTCGCTGCGGTGCTACACGGGATGCTGTATCTGGTGCGCGAGATAAGGAAGCGCGGCGCCAAACCTGACCTTGCTGTCCTACGTGCAATGGTGTACTACATCGACTCGTTCTCGGAGCGCTTCCATCATCCGAAAGAAGATGAGTATCTCTACGCGGCGCTGCGCCAGCGAACGGCCAAAGCCAGCACCTTGCTGGAAGAAGTCGAACAAGATCACGCCGAGGGCGGCAAACTCATCCGCGACCTGGAGCAGAGCTTGTTGCGCTACGACGCAGGCGGGGCGCAGCAGTTCGATGCGTTCGCCAAATCGGTCGAGGAATACGCCGAGTTCCACTGGCGCCATATGCGCCTCGAAGAGGATCGCCTCATGCCCCTGGCGCAGCAACACCTCACCGAGCGAGACTGGGAACGGATCGCGAACGCCTTCAGTGAAAACGGCGATCCGCTATTTGGGGTGGAATGCGATCAAGAGTTTCGCGCGTTGTTTACTCGCATCGTGACCTTGGCGCCAGCGCCGCTGGGTGTAGGGGCACCACTCACCTGAGCGATCAATCCTCCGTAGTACCAGTCGGTTTACCAAATCCGCGCAAGTTCAGAAAAGCGAAGAAATGACATTGGAAGCTTCTCCTGCCAAAGGTCTGGGCGATCCTGTCAGTTAACTTGATCTGGATCAAATCTTTCCAATCGATTTGGGTCTAGACTCAAAAAGTTAAACAAATTCAGAAAGATAAAGGATGACAATCGACTCCGGTTTTTTTGCTTTTCCCTGGTGGGCCGATGCGCTGATCGTACTTGGGTTGACCCATGTAACTATTATCAGCGTTACCATTTTCCTACATCGTCACCAAGCCCATCGCGCGTTAGAGCTGCATCCCGCAGTCAGTCATTTTTTCCGTTTTTGGCTTTGGCTCACTACGGGTATGGTCACGAAGGAATGGGTAGCCGTGCATCGCAAGCATCACGCTAAATGTGAAACCCCGGAAGATCCCCATAGCCCGCAAACCTACGGCCTCAATCGGGTTCTCTGGGGTGGCGTGTTCCTCTACCATCAGGAAACACATAACCGTGAAACCATGGAAAGGTATGGCCACGGAACGCCCGACGACTGGGTCGAAACTCATCTCTATACACCGCGTCCGCTCTACGGCGTAATCGCGATGGCGCTGATTGATGTGGCACTTTTGGGGGCTATTCCGGGTGGTTTTATTTTCCTTGTGCAAATGCTCTGGATCCCGTTTTGGGCCGCCGGTGTGATCAATGGGCTGGGCCACTTCTGGGGCTATCGCAACTTTCCCGTGGAAGATGCCAGCACAAATATATTTCCGTGGGGCGTGTTGATTGGCGGTGAGGAACTGCATAACAATCATCATGCCTACGCTACCTCTGCCAAGCTTTCAAACGCATGGTATGAGTTTGATATTGGCTGGATGTACATCCGTATCCTGGCAGCGCTGGGCTTGGCTCAAGTCAAAAAAGCCGCCGCCGAACCCCGCTTCGTATCCGGCAAGAGCGTAGCGGACGCGGCTACGTTGCAGGCTATTCTTACGCATCGTTACTATGTGCTTGCCCAATATACGCGGTCAGTGCGAAACGTTTGCAGGGCGGAAATTGACAGACTAAGCCAGCGTAGCCTTTCACCAGTTGAGCCGCGCATGGATAAGGACGCGGCGCGCAACTTGCTGCGCTGGTTAAAACACAATACGTGGAATTGGCGAGTACAGCGGCCCATCATGCTGGAGGCGATCGTGAGCCAGCATAAATTGCTATCGACCGTGCACCGAATGCGACGAGAACTAAGCGACCTTTGGAGTCGCTCCAATCGATCAACTGACCAGTTGTTGGAACAACTGCGGGACTGGTGTCATCGGGCTGAATTTTGCGGGATCCCGGCACTGCAGGAGTTCTCGCGCCAGTTACCAAAATTAGCTTCGCCTGATCGCTCGACGCGTTTTCGGAACATCGAATACAGACGGTGGCGCCACTGATCCCGCAGCGCGTCTCAATTCCGATGGTGTGGGTAAATGGGCCCGCAAGACGGTACCGTCTCATTCTAAAACGCGGCTGAACAAACCCATGGACTTCGAGCACAGTGAGCACGCGATGGTGCTACAGACGTGTCTGCGCAACTTCATGCAGCACCACGTTCTGCCCGCCAACGATGAGTGGCTGCAAGTGGCCGAATCCGGCACCTACCCACTCGAACTGGTCAATCGTCTAAAGCAGCAAGCCCGGGAAGAGGCGCTGTGGAATCTGTTCCTTCCTGACTTGCGGCCGGAGGAACCAGGAACACGGCTCACCAATCTCGAATATGCACCCCTCGCTGAAATCATGGGCCGCATTCCCTGGTCGCCGGAGGTCTTCAACTGCAACGCACCGGACACCGGCAATATCGAGTTGCTGCATCTGTTTGCGTCGGTGGACCAGCGTGAGCGTTGGTTGAATCCGTTATTGGCAGGCGAAATCCGGTCCTGCTTCGCGATGTCCGAGCCGGACGTGGCCTCCTCCGACGCGACGAATATCCGAACCAGTATACGGCGGGAGGGAGACAATTACGTCATCAACGGCCGTAAGTGGTTTATAACGGGTGGGAGCCACCCCAATTGCCGACTATGTATTGTCATGGGCGTAACCGACGAATCCGCAGATAATCACGTTCGACATTCAATGGTGTTGGTGCCAATGGATACGCCGGGCCTGCAGATCGTTCGCAACGTGCCCATCATGCATCACCTTGCCCCTGAAGGGCACTGCGAATTGCTGTTCCGCGACGTCCGTGTGCCGCTTGGCAACTTGCTAGGCACTGAAGGTCAGGGCTTCGCCCTCGCGCAGGCCCGGCTTGGGCCGGGTCGGGTACACCATTGCATGCGCACCATCGGCCAATGCGAGCTGGCGTTTGAGTTGATGTGTGAACGCGCGCTCACGCGGCGCACCTTCGGCCAACACCTGAGCGATTTCGCTAATGTGCAGGATTGGATTGCGTATTCCCGCGTGGAGATCGACCAGGCTCGCTTGCTGGTGCTGCGTGCCGCTTGGCTGATGGACCGTGGGGGCAATTCCGCCGCGAGAGTCGATGTATCTGCCATCAAAGTAGTTGCCGCGCAGTTGCAGACGCGGGTCGTTGATCGTGCAATGCAGGTCTTCGGTGCAATGGGATTAACGCCTGACACCCCGCTCTCTACCATGTGGACCTGGGGCCGCGCGCTTCGTCTTCTTGATGGGCCGGATGAGGTGCATTTGCGCACTATTGCACGCCATGAATTGGCTCGAGCACGCGAGAGCCTGGGTGACACGGCGGTGTACTACGGACGTCGCGGGTGAAACCGTCGGTCTGGCGGTGGGCGCCTCTAAAAATTGCAGTTACCCCGGACAAATTTAGCGTCTCGTCATTGTTTTGGGATCTGCATCGTTTTTTCGAGATTCTTGCGTCAAATCGACGCGTTTACACAAAATTAAATACACCCTCTGCAGGGGGTCACAGAGCTGAAAAACCGGGGTGTGCAGGACATCTTTATTGCCTGTGTTGACGGACTCAAAGGCTTCCCGGAT
>JBDSJK010000485.1:0-15820 GCA_039917535.1 Burkholderiales bacterium | reverse complement strand
GCAAGGCCAAGGATACGCTGGCGGGACGCGCGATCGGCATCTTGATTGCCGATGGCTCGGATGCAGCGCTGATTGCCACTTTGAAACAAGCTGTTGTGGCTGCCGGCGCGAGCGTCAAGCTGGTCGCCCCCAAAGTGGGGAAGGTCAAACTATCCGATGGTTCTGCTCTAGGTGCCGATGGCCAGCTTGCCGGTACGCCGTCGATCATGTTTGACGCGGTGGCGATTATTCTGTCGAAAGAAGGCGCGGCAATGCTGATCAAAGAGGCCGCGGCGGTGGATTTTGTGCGCGACGCCTTCGGTCACTTGAAGGCGATCGCCGCCGATGCCGGTGGCAAGACCTTAATGGACAAAGCTGGCGTGGTTGCCGACGACGGTGTGATGGGGGTGGCCGATACCAAGCACTTTCTGAAGGCCGCAAAAACGCGTCAATGGGGGCGCGAAAGTGCAGTGCGAACGTTGGCCTAGCCGTACCGAATCGGTGAACGGTTTAACGCAGCAATATTGGCCACTTTGCGGCGGTGGCCCACTTCTTAAGTCCCCTATCCAATACGGCATATACAGAACAAAGCGGCTTAACGAACGCTTGCGTCGGGCTCGCGCCGAGACCACTTCGACCGGAATGGCTCACCGCCTGTCGCCTTTTTCATAGAATTAATTTGACAGGCTCGAAACAAGGCGTAGGATCAAATGTCTCGCGCCAAATGTCTCTAGGTGATCAATGCAGACTGAGACGAAAAGTATAGCAGCGATTGTTGTAGAACTTGCTGCGCAAGGCGCGGACGCTGGGCGCATTGCGGACATAGCCATCTCGACGTGGCAGGGCGTTTATGCCGCCTTGTCTCGAATCATCGGTCATCGTGGCATTGCCGCGCTCTACAAACGAAGCTTGTATCTGACACGCGCAGATTATCCGTGGCTGACTGCTGAGCATGAGGATGGGCTCGAGCCCGGTAAGTTCACCGCCTTGCACACAGCGTTATTGCAGCAGACAAGTTCGAACGCGGCGGCCGCACACGTCGCATTGCTGCAGATCTTTCACGATCTCCTTGTCAGCCTTATCGGCGCATCGCTTAGCGAGCGCCTGCTACGATCCGTTTGGGACAAACATTCAACCGGCCTTGCCGCACAGGACTCCACGCAATGACTTCAGGAAAAGCAACGATCAATCTTTTGCGAACGGGCGTGCCAGGGTTAGACGAGGTGCTGGGCGGTGGCCTGCCGGAGTTCTCATTTAATCTCATCGCGGGATCGCCCGGCGCTGGCAAAACCACGCTGGCGCATCAGATTATGTTCGCCTTGGCAACGCCGGCGCGCCCTGCGCTGTATTTCACCGTGCTCGGCGAGCCGCCGATGAAAATGCTGCGCTATCAGCAGCAATTCGAATTTTTCGACAGCGAGAAAATCGACAGCGCGATCCGCTTCATTAACCTCGCCGACGATATGGCCGTTGGCGATCTCGACAAGGTAATGGGCCGAATTGTCGCTGAAGTCGAGGTGCACGGGCCCGGCTTGGTCTTCGTAGACTCCTTCCGCTCCGTGACTCTCGCCAGCCAAAACGAGGGCGGTTCGTTTGTCAGCCTGCAGCAGTTCATCCAACAGCTCGGTATTCTGATGGCGAGTTGGCAGGCCACGACGTTCCTGATCGGGGAGTATGTCACCGAGGGCGATCCGAACCCGGTGTTCACCGTCGCCGATGGACTCTTCTGGCTACGCCAAAGCGCGCAGCGCAACTCGATAGTCCGAAAGATGGAGATCATGAAGATGCGCGGCCAGCCCACGCTGCCGGGGTTGCACACGTTTAGCATCAGCAAATTTGGAATACAGGTGTTTGCACCCCCGTCATTTACCGTACCGCCGGAGACGGGATCTATGTCGCCTGGGACTGGCCGGTTGTTGTGCATGGGTGTGCCGGGACTGGACGAGATGATGGGCGGCGGCCTGCCGCACGGCTATTCCTTGCTCATCGCCGGCCCGTCCGGATCGGGAAAGAGCATCATGGCCTCGGCCTTCCTGATCGAGGGTGCGCGCAACGGAGAAATGGGCATCATCGCGGCCTTCGAGCAGCGCTCCAATCGATCGCGCGGGCGCGGCATGGTCGAGTTGATCAAAACGGGCCGCATCGGCGTGGTTGAAACGCGGTCGTCCGCCCTGTCGGTCGATGAGATTGCGATGCAGTTGATCACGGAGATTCGCCGCCTTAAGGCGACGCGCGTCGTGATCGATTCGCTGTCGGGCTTCGAACTCGCCTTGGCGCCCACTTTCCGCGAAGACTTTCGCGAATCGCTGTCGCGCATGGTGACGGGGCTGGCCAGCACCGGCGTCACGGTACTGATGACATCGGAGTTGGAAGACCGCTACAGCGACCTGCGCTTCAGCCCCTACGGGACAGCGTTCCTGACCGATGCGATCATCGTGCAGCGCTATATCGAGCTCGACAGCCGGCTGCAGCGGGTGCTGGCAGTGGTGAAGGTGCGTGCGCGTGCGCACTCGAATGAACTGCGCCTGTTCCACATCGACGATAGCGGTATTAAGATCGGCGATATGCTTGCCGATCACGTAGGGCTACTGGGCGGGAGGCCGACCCGAAGTCAGGATCAACAAAGCGACGCCGTCGAGACTGGCGATGGTTGAGTCCTCCGCTGCAGATGCGTTGACCTTGAGCGACCACCGCGATGCGCACAATGTGGCCGTGGCGACTCGGACACTTGCGCTGCTCAACGAGCAAGCGGATAGCGTGAGTGCGGAACTGAAGAGATTGCGGCAAGACTTGGCGGACGAGCAGCGAGACGCTAGCGGGATGCGCTCCACTCAGTTGCTGGAGGCCAACGAGCAATTGATGCTCGCCGCACTTCATGCCCAGAGCACCGCCGAGACGGCAGCGAGCAGCCTGGACGAGTTGGCTCGCTCGAGCCAGCGCGATCCGCTGACGGGCACACCCAACCGCGCGTTGATGCTCGACCGGCTGGAAACCGCTATTGTCATGGCCCGACGGCATGGGACGCTCATTGCCGTGCTTTTTCTCGACATGGATGATTTCAAGCATATCAATGACAAACTGGGCCACGCGGTCGGCGATGAGGTTTTGCAACTGGTAGCACGACGTCTAGAATCGATCGTGCGCGAGTCCGACACGGTCAGCCGCCACGGTGGGGACGAATTTTTGGTGTTGCTGGCAGAAATATCGCAGGCTTCCGACGCTGCCCTGATCGCCGGCAAGATGTTGTCAACCCTGGCCGCACCCAGCCTAATAAGCGGTCACGTGTTTAACTTGTCCGTAAGCATGGGCATCGCCGTCTATCCTCAGGACGGCGAGGACGTCGCGACCCTTATTCACCACGCCGATACCGCCATGTACCGGGCCAAGCAGGATGGACTCGGCAGTTTCGAGTTTCACAGAGAGGAGATGTCCAGCCCTGGCGGGATCAAACCGGCAACGGTCGACGTACTGCAGCACCCGGTAAACCGCTACGTGTCCGCGCTGGGCGAGGACGACCCTCGTCTTCGGAACATGCGCGAGGCCAACGGGCAGTTAGTGATTGCCGCGCTGATCGCGCAGGAGCGAGAGGCACATACCGCACAGGCGCATCTCCAGCAGATTAAGTTCCTAGCAAAGGTGCCCCATGAGTTGCGCAATCCGTTAAGCGCTATCCGTACCGCCGCCGAGTTGCTCAACCACGCCCACGCAGACGTACCACTGCTTGAGCGGCTGCAGGTAATGATCAAGCGCCAAGTGGCTCACATGTCAAGACTCGTCGACGACCTGGTCGACGGTTCGCGCGTAAGTACGGGCAAGTTCTGGCTCGAACGCAGCACCGTCGACATGGGCGACATCCTCAGTCTGGCCGTTGAAATATGCCGGCCTGCAATGGACAAGAGGTTTCAGCATTTGAAGATGCAGGCGCCGCCCAGCCCGCTTAGTGTGTATGGCGATCCGGTGCGGCTAGCCCAGATTTTCAGCAATTTGCTGGACAATGCATCCAAGTACACCCCAGCGGGTGGTGAGATCGCCCTCGCAGTGGAAGTGTTCGATCACGCGATGACAATCACCGTTTCCGATAACGGCATCGGCATCACGGCAGAGGCTTTGCCTAATATCTTCGACCTGTTCGTACAGGACACGCGCACAATGGCCTTCCACAACGGCGGACTAGGCATCGGCCTCGCTGTCGTGCGCGAGCTGGTTAAGGCCCATGGCGGCACCGTGGCCGGTAGTAGTGCCGGCCCTGACCTTGGCAGTAAATTTGTAGTCACGCTGCCGATGCCCGAAGCGCCGACTGCAGCCTTGATCGTTTGAAATTTTCATCCCATCGCTGCCCTCTTCTTGAAACCGTGCATCGTGCGGGGTGTTTTGTTAACGGCCGTCACAGTAACGTGTGCCTATTGGATCGCCAGCGGTTTGACTCATTAGGCCGCTTTGCAGTTTTATGAAATGGTTTGAGTAAATAGCGGTGATGCCATACGGGAACGATGGGTAACTCCAAATACAGTCTCACGCGCTGATTCAGAGCATTTGGTAAATCCTTAACTTACAAGCTACGCGATTTTGATCTTCGGGTGCTCACCTAAATCGGTGGGTGTTGTTCCGCTAAGCACAGCCTTGGTAAGAATATAAAGTTGCACCATTTTCGTGGAACTCGAATTCCAATACACGCCGCAAACGACGCCTAGATTTAAAAGCGCTAAATTAGGACCTTCAAAACCATGAGGAAACCAGGCTCTTGCCATGGAGGTGCATAGTTCTTTTATTTTTGCTGCGTCCTCCACAACACACGCACTCCCGGAAACAGAGACGAACAGACTAACCTTGGGCCCTGCGTAACTGATGTTGACGCGGTTGTCAGAATGAGCAACAGCCATGCCAAAGCTATCCAGTCTAGCTAATTTGAAACGCGTGGCAAGCGCACGCCAAATCTACCAATATGACGTCGGAACGTTCTAAACGAGGTGTTGGCATAGACCCCGCCCCGAAGAATTGCTTCTACCAGCTAAGCGTCGGCAATATATTTTTGAAACGACTGGTTTGTAAAGATTACGCAGGAGAAAGTAATTCGTACCGAATTTTAGATAGCGGCTACCCATATCTCATGCAGTTTGCTCATTACAGCGCATCGAAAATTTTCTGGCACGGCCTTTGCGTATGGATACAAGCCCATTCAGATTAGGTTCGCAAACGAACTAAGGATGCCAGGAAAGTCATATCAAAAAACTGATTACTCCTTTCGTTGATGTACAGAAAATGTCTGCGCCAACAGTAATAAGCAATAGTCACATTGACTAAACCGATCCTATTAGGAGGCTATATATGTCCAAGCATCATTCATTGCGTCAGCCCATTTTTACCGCGTTGTTTGCCGGAGCCGTGTTGGCCACCGGCGCCGCGCTGTTGTCTACCTCGGCCCAAGCCGCTAGCCATCGCGAGGCGCCGTTTATCGCCGGGTTGCCCAAGATCGACAGCACCGATCTTTATATGTTCAGAAGTTACGAATCCGGCCGCGAGACTTACGTCACCATCATCGCCAACTACCAGCCGTTCCAAACCCCTTACGGCGGGCCGAATTTTTTCCAGCTGGATCCCAACGCGTTATATGAAATTCATATCGACAACAACGGCGATGCCAAAGAAGACCTGACCTTTCAGTTTCGTTTCAACAACACCACCCGCGACCTGAGCGTCGCCGCAGGCGATAAAACCATTGCCGTACCCTTGTTCAACATCGGCGCCATCACCGGCGGTGCGGGTGATGCGAGCGTGTTGAACGTCCAAGAAACGTATGGCGTGACCGTATCGCGCAATGGCCGTCGCGGCGGTGCAAAAGGCGAACTGAGCAACGTGGTTGATGGCTCCAAAGTCTTCACCAAACCTGCCGACAACATCGGCCAGAAATCGATCCGCGACTACAACGCGTACGCCAATCAGTTCATTTACAACGTCAATATTCCCGGTTGCGCCACAGCGGGCAAAGTGTTTGTCGGTCAGCGCAAAGAATCGTTCTTCGTCAATCTCGGCGAAGTGTTTGACCTGATCAACCTCAACCCCGTCGGCCCGCGTAACGCGCGGCCCAATGTGTTGGCTGGCGACAACGTGACCTCGCTGGCGCTAGAAGTGCCGATTAGTTGCCTGACTCGGGAAGGCGAGCCCGTGATCGGCGCCTGGACCACGGCCAGCCTGCGTCAAGCACGGTTGCTGAATGCCGAGGGCAAGCGCAATGGCAAACATTTCGCTTCCTTGGAAGGCGGCCCGTGGGTGCAAATGTCGCGGCTGGGCAACCCGCTGGTGAACGAACTGGTGATCGGCGTCAAAGATAAGGATCGCTTCAGCAGTTCCAAGCCCAAAGACGACGCGCAATTCTTGAATTATGTGACCAATCCGACCTTGCCGGTGTTGATCCACACACTGTTCAATATACCAGCCACCACGCCACCGGCCACGCCGCGTAGCGATCTCGTCGCGGTATTTTTGACCGGTGTTGCGGGTCTTAACCAACCGGCCAACGTGGTCGGTGCCGAAATGCTGCGTTTGAACACCAGTAAGCCGATCACAGCGCGTGCAACGCAGAATGACCTCGGCGTCATTGGTGGGGATATCGCCGGTTTCCCGAACGGCCGTCGGCCCATTGATGACGTGGTCGACATCGCGCTACGCGCCGCATTGGGTATATTGAATCCTGTCGGGCCTGACCATCCTGCCGCTGCGGATGTGGCGACTGACGGTACGCAATTGCCCGGTGCGGCAGCGGGGCAAGGCGCGGTGGATTTCGGCGCCACCTTCCCTTATTTGAACGCGCCGCTCACCAGTTCGTTGGTCGTTGAATAAGGAGACGCACATGAGATCAATTTTTGTAATCGTGTCGCTGCTGATCCTCGCGGGCTGTGGCGGTGGCGGGAGCGGGGGAAGTTCCCCGTCGGCGTCCGAAGCGTTTGTGCAATCCGTGCAGGCCGTCGCTAGCGTCAGCGACGATGATGCGGAACCGAAGGACGTGAGTGCCTTTACGGTCGCGAGTGACGATGCAGCCGAGCCGTTATTATTTTAGCAAAACTAAGGCTGGGTGCGCCGTGAGGCGCGCCCAGCCTTGCTTCCAGGAAAGACTGCCGTGAGAACCCATCCCACAAAAGGGGACTTAAGTATCCATGCGCTTGCTGGCCTAGTGCTGGTAACGATTGCCAGTGTGGCGTTTGCCAAGCCTTACATTCCTGCGAGTGACAACGAAATTTTAGAACGTCTGCCCTACCGGGCGGGCGATCCGGCGCAGCGCGAACTGCGGCGTTTGAACGACGCGCTGCGTGCCGCGCCCAATGATGTGCTGCTAGCCTGCGATGTCGCGCGACGCCATATCGAGCAGGGCCGCGCCACGTCGGATCCGCGTTACTACGGCTACGCGCAAGCGGCATTGGCGGCTTGGTGGAATCTGCCCGACGCGCCGACAGACGTGCTGGTGCTACGTGCGACTTTACATCAAAATCAGCATCGCTTTGAGCGGGCGTTGGTCGATCTTGACGCCGTGTTAGCGCGCCATCCCAAACATGCCCAGGCACGGCTCACCAAAGCGGTGGTGCTGCAAGTGCGCGGCGAGTTTAACGGCGCCGAGCGGGAATGCCGGGCGCTGGCGCGGGTGGCGGAGCCGGTGGTGACGGCGACCTGCCTCGCCGCGGTGCAGAGTTTAAATGGCGAGCTGAAATCCAGTTACGAGCGCTTGTCGCGCTTGAGTAGTCAACTGCCTACCACCAGTAAGGAATTGCGCGGTTGGATGCTGTCCTATCTGGCCGACATGGCGACGCGTTTGGGCGACAACGCGGCAGCGGAACATCATTACCGCGCAGCGCTGAGCAATGACGGCAACGATCGCTTTATGTTAGCGGCCTACGCGGATTTTTTGCTCGATCAAAAACGTCCGGCGGAGGTGCTGCAATGGTTGCGCGGTCAGGAACGGGTCGATGGCTTGCTGTTGCGCATCGCGCTGGCCGAACGCGCGCTAAACGATGCGCACTGGATGGCGTCCCGAGACTTACTCGCCACTCGCTTCGCCGCCGCACGCCTGCGCGAGGAGCGCGTGCATTTGCGCGAAGAAGCGCGTTTTACGCTGTGGCTGTTGGATCAACCCAAGACTGCGCTTGAATTGGCGTTAGCAAACTGGGCCGTGCAAAAAGAGCCGGCCGATGCGCGCCTGGTATTAGAAGCGTCGCGGGCGGCGGGCCGACGTGATGCCGCAAAAGAAATCAGCGCATTGCTGCTTGCGGGAAAACTGGAAGATGTCAACCTAGCGAATTGATGCAGCACGGCTTACCGCTCACACTTGTTTCCTCTTTGTAGGAATTCGGGTGAGGTTCGTGAATGGTTCGCTAACTATCCTGACGAGGGCAAAGGAACTCGGGGCAGCATTTGAAATAGTAAGCACACTGACAATCAAAGGGCCAGGATTACCTAAATCACCGACGGGAATCTGTTAGTTTTATGCCATGCTTAACCGCACAGGAGGGTGTATTTAATTTTGTGTAAACGGTCATTTGGCAGGACACTGCCAGCACTGAGGAGTAAAAATGACCGAAGCACCCCCGTACCAAACGGGCCAAGCCCGATGCTGATCTGGTCAAGCTGGCCGACAGCCTGCTTGCGAACTATAAGCGAGTTGAAGACGTGATTGGCGAAAATGGCTTGCTCAAGCAGTTGACCAAGATGCTCGTTGAGCGCGCCCTTGAGGTCGAGATGAGCGAACACCTCTCGGCCACGGCAAGAGCGGCACGGTGACCAACGACTCTGCCAACACCCGCAACGGCCACAGCGCCAAGACGCTCAAGGGCGATTTCGGCGCCCTGCCGCTCGACATCCCCCGGACCGCCAAGGCGCATTTGAACCACAGCTCGTGGGCAAGCATCAAACGCGCTGGACCGGATTCGACGACAAGATCATTTCGCCGTATGCCCGTGGCCTGACCGTGCGGGAGATCCTGAGCCACCTGGAAGAGATGTACGGCACCGAGGTGTCACCAAGCCTGATCTCAGCGGTGACAGACGCGGTGAGCGAGGATGTCAAACTCTGGCAGGCCCGCCCCCTTGATGCGCTCTATCCGATTCTGTATCTCGACTGCATTGACGTCAAAGTGCGCGATGCGGTGCGCAACAAGGCTGTCTACCTGGCCATCGGGGTGAACAGGGAAGGCCACAAGGAAGTGTTGGGCTTATGGATCGCCCAGACCGAAGGCGCCAAATTCTGGCTGCCGGCGGCCACAGAGCTGAAAAACCGGGGCGTGCAGGACATCTTCATTGCCTGTGTTGACGGACTCAAAGGCTTCCCGGATGCGATCGAAGCGGTCTATCCGAAAGCGGCTGTTCAGCTTTGTATCGTGCACATGGTGCGCAATAGCCTGAACTTCGTTCCGTGGAAAGTGCAGAAAGAAGTGGCGACCGACCTGAAACGAATTTACGCCGCTGCGACCGTCGAGGAGGCCGAACTCATGCTCAGCAAATTCGAGGTCAAGTGGGACAAGAGCTACCAGTCGATCGGCTTGTCCTGGCGCCGACACTGGCCGCGCATCACACCGTTCTTCGACTACCCGCCAGAAAGCCGCAAGGTGATATACACCACCAACGCCATCGAATCGATTAATATGAGGCTGCGAAAAGTCATCAAAAACCGCAGTTCATTTCCAACGGATGAGGCCGTGAGCAAACTGTTTTATCTGGCGCTGAACAACATAAGCAAGAAGTGGACAATGCCGCGACGGGACTGGAAAGGCGCACTCAACCGCTTCAGCATCCAGTTTGAAGCGCGGATGTCACCGGCTTAAACGAAATTCCGTTTACACAAAATCCGAGACACCCCCCGTGCGATCCAACCAAGGACGCGGCCGAGGCGGGGATTCAAATCACTCGGGTCGGCCGCTATTACGCGGGCGGGCCTTGAACGGAGTCCCAGGATGCGCACCGCGCGCTGCTTTGCAAAGCCCCCTCACGCCTGCGCAGCCGTTCTAGTCAGGGGCTGAATAGACAGCCGGCAACAGCGGCTGCCGGGATAGCCGAACTCACGGGCGTTCTCGGTCTCATCGGGCACCTCGACATTGCTGCCGTCGATGGCCACCCGGCGCAGTCCGGCATAGAACGCGTGAGGGTAATCGACGCGATGGGAGAGGGGCAGGCAGGGGCGCTTATGGAGCGTTACCAGGGGCGCGAAGCCCACCTTGGCCCGTGCGGCGCTGATGGAGGACTTGGCCAGTGGCCCTAAGCCAGCCACCCTGCGTCCACGCGAGGCCTTGAGCGACGACCGCAAAAACAGCTTCATAAGCCGCCTCAGGGTAGAGACTCAACGCCATGCAGTAGTAGGTTACTGCCAGCGCCGGAAAGTCACGAATACGTCGGCTGTTGACGTGGTGCTCATCCAACACTTGCTCGATTTGATCGGCTGGATACACCCGCGCCAAAAGACTGGCGCTCAGGTAGTCGCTTAAATGGGCTCCCGCTCCCAACGCTGGCTGGGTACGAGCCATAGCCATTTGCTCCGCGATTTGAGTACGCGGAGTAGGGCAGATTCCTCGTTAAACGAACAGTATTGGGGCCGCATCCTACCCTTGCTAGGTGGCAGGTTCGCAATAAACTTCGAAGCAGTTACCTTCCGGATCAAACACCTGGATGGAATCGAAGCGGCCGCGACGGCCGATTTCCTTGTTGAAATGGCCTGACCATTTTTCTAGCGCTGCGTTCGATTCCACACGAAAACCGAAATGCGCGAGCGTGCCTTTGTCGAGCGGTTCGCCAGGGACGAATACGACCAGCGCATCCGGACCCACTGCGCGATGCTCGTCGGTCTTGAGACCAAACGTATCGGCGTACCACTTCGCAAGGCCGATGGGATCGCGGGCCGGTAGATTGATATGTTCAAGTTTTAGCATGGTGGTTCCTAGGCGGCTTTCATCATCGGTTTTTGTTCGGCTTCGGGGATGCCGTCTTTCCAAGGTAAATCGACCGGGTATTCTTTCATCATGCAATCATCCGGCAGCGTCTTGATCGGCGTGAAATCCCGATGGGCGATATAGCCAGGGCGCTTGAAGCGGCGCACATGGTTGGAGACGGCGCACAACGACAAATACACGCTGACGCGGTTCCAAGGGCTGAGGTTGGACGACGATGCATGCACCAAGCAAGAGTGGAACATGATCATCGATCCGGCTGGGCCTTTCGGCGCGACGATGCCGCCGCGCGCGACCAGCTTGGCGATGGTGTCGTGGTCGATGGTCCACAACGGGTAACTGGTAGTGGTGAGATCGTGGGCGGCATCGAGCATACCGATTTTGTGGCTGCCGGGAATGAACATCAGCGGGCCGTTGAACTCGTTCACTTCATCGAGAAAAATCGCGATATTCATGGCGCGCTCGGTGGGCATGTCGTCATCGTTTTTCCAAGTGCCGTAGTCCTGATGCCATTGCCATACGTCGCCTTCAAAGGCCATTTTTCCATTGATCTTGAACTGGTGCATGTAGACGTCTTCGCCGAAAAATTGCGCGACGGGCGCGATCATGCGTGGATGGCGCGCGAGCCGCGCGAACGGCGCGCTATACATATGTGCGGCAAAATTCGTGCGTACGGCGTTAGTGTCTTTTTCGCGCACGTTCTCGATGCGATTTTGGCTGTAAAGCTGCGGCACTTCGTCCGTAAGCGTTTTGATTTCCGCCGGCGAAAACAGGCCAGGAAAAAATAAATAGCCGTCACGATCGAATTGTTCCAGTTGCTGAGGAGTGAGATCCATAGCGAGTTTTCCTTTTCAATAAATCGAGTGTTGGTTCATGCAGCCGGGCTGCGGGCGAGAATTTGGTTGGTCAATGCGTTCGATGCGATTTCGCCGTGTTCGCGAATGAGCCGCTCGGCGAGCATCGCGTTGCCTGCGCCGATCGCAGCGAGTATCGCTTCGTGCTCGTCCCATACGGTTTCGCGTATGCCCGCCGCGAGCAACACGCTGCTCATGGCGCGGCGGATGTGAGCCCAATGGCGATTGGCGGATTCGGCGATCAACTCGTTACCACTCGCTGCGTAGATCGCGTTGTGAAAGGCAATATCCGTATTCACCGACGCAGAAATACTGCGCCCAGCGGCGGCTTTGCGGCCACGCTCGATTAAATTCCGGTCTACGCTTGCCTTGCGTTGCGCAGCCAGACGCGCCGCCAACCCATCTAACGCCGAGCGCAATTGATACACCTTGCCGATCCAATTCGCGTCAATAGGCGTCACCATCACGCCACGTTTGCCGGCGTCGATTACGAAGCCATCTTTTTTCAACAGCCGCAGCGCCTGCAGCACCGGCTGGCGCGAAACGTTGAGTTGATCCGCCAAATCTTCCTGGGCGAGCCGCTCACCGGGCACGAGTTGGCCGTCGGTGATGGACGTGAGCAACATGTCATAAACACGTTCGACAAGGTCAGGCTCGGCAACGATAGGATCTAGCGGCATAAGGAATTAAGTTACTTAAATTACGTCAGTATTCTGTATACAATCACTGAATTATATGACAAAAATTAACTTCGCGCGACGCTGCTATGCCGGCTCGCGAAAATATTCTGGTTGACATGATTATCGGCCTGCGCGAAACTTACCTGGTGCGCCGATTTGACCTCAGCTTGCGGGCGCGTTAAAAATACTGCTAAAGCGACCGGCCAAACCCGATCCGCTTTCAGCAGGTCGGGTTTTTGTTTTTAGGAGCAGCAGTAATGGATTCAGAGTTCGGCATCGAAACACAGGCCGTGCGCGCAGGCACGCACCGCAGCGAATTTAACGAGCACAGCGAAGCGCTTTATCTCACTTCAAGCTTTGTGTTCAACAACGCGGCCCAGGCCGCCGCGCGCTTTGCCAACACGGAGCCCGGTAATGTTTACGCGCGCTTCACCAACCCCACGGTGACGGCATTTCAAGAACGCCTCGCCGCCATGGAAGGTGCAGAAGCATGCCTGGCAACCAGCTCCGGCATGTCCGCAATCTTGTCCTGCGTGATGGGTTTACTCAAAGCGGGCGACCATATTGTGACTTCTCACAGCGTGTTCGGCGCGACGGTGCAATTGTTCAGCACCATCCTCGGCAAGTGGGGCTTGAAGACTACATACGTGGCACAAACGAATTTGGCCGCGTGGCGCGCCGCGATCACGCCAGAGACTAAATTATTTTTCGTCGAAACGCCGAGCAATCCGCTCACGGAAATTGCCGATCTCGCGGGCCTCGCGGAAATTGCCCACGCAAACGGAATAGTGCTTGCCGTCGATAATTGTTTTTGCACCCCGATTTTGCAGCGGCCCATCGAGTATGGTGCCGACATTGTGATTCATTCGGCGACAAAATATCTGGATGGCCAAGGCCGCGTATTGGGCGGCGCGGTGCTGGGCAGCAAAGACATGATCAGCGACCATATCCTGCCCTTTCTGCGTACGGCGGGACCATCGATCAGCCCCTTCAACGCGTGGGTGTGTCTGAAGGGTTTGGAGACGCTAAAAATCCGCATGGAAGCGCAAAGCAAGGCCGCGCTGGAGTTGGCGACTTGGCTTGCGATGCAACCGCGTATCGAGCGCGTATACTATCCCGGCCTCAGCGATCATCCGCAATTCGAACTCGCTAAGCGGCAGCAATCGTTGAGCGGCGCCATTGTTTCCTTCGACGTTAAAGGCGGACGCGAAGCGGCTTGGCACGTGATCGATCACACCAAGCTACTCTCCATCACCGCAAATTTGGGCGACACTAAGTCGACCATCACCCATCCCGCCAGCACAACCCACGGCCGCATCTCGGCGGAAGCGCGGGCCAATGCGGGCATTCGCGAGGGTTTGTTGCGCGTTGCGGTGGGGCTGGAAAACTTAGAAGATGTCAAAGCAGACCTGAACAGAGGATTAGATTAGACTGTTGATTGGCCCCGCCAGAAGGCAGATAAATATTGGCTCGTGGCAAGGCATGGCCTAAGAGCCGCCTTGGTATTGGCTCCCAGGGCTATTGTTTTGAATATTGATGGAGGCAATCATGCAATCAGACTTACAAAGTTTGCAACCCAAACCCCAAGTAACACGCCGCGAATTTGTGGTGACCGCATTGTCGAGCGGTTTTGCCTTGGCGGTGCAGCCAGTTGGCGCGGAAACGATCAAGACCGATGAGTTAGGGTTGAAGGTGGGCGAGGCGGTGATCGGCCGCGGCTACGACACCATCCCCGGTTATTTTGCGCGGCCAGCAACGGCTGAAAATTTTCCCGTGGTGCTGGTGGTGCAAGAAATTTTTGGCGTGCATGAACACATCAAAGATATTTGCCGGCGTCTCGCGAAGCGCGGCTATCTCGCCGTTGCGCCGGAACTGTTCGTGCGCCAGGGTGACGTCAGCAAAATGAAGGACATCAACGAAATTTTGGACAACGTCGTCGCAAAAGTTCCGGATGCGCAAGTGATGAAAGACCTCGACGCCACGGTTGCGTGGGCGGAAGCTAACAACGGCGACGTGAAACGCTTGGGCGTTACCGGTTTTTGTTACGGCGGGCGCATCGTCTGGCTGTACGCCGCATACAATGCCGATCTAAAGGCGGGCGTGGCGTGGTATGGCAAGGTGCAAGGCACGGCTAGCGTTAATCAGCCAAAGCATCCCATCGATCTCGCCAGGCAAATCAAAGCGCCGGTGCTGGGGCTTTACGGTGGCAAAGATCAAGGCATTCCCGTTTCCGATATTGAGGATATGCAAAATGATTTGAAAGCCGCGCAAAGCCGATCGGAAATCAAAATTTACCCCGAAGCGCCACACGGATTTAATGCCGATTATCGGCAGAGCTATCGCAAAGAAGCGGCTGAGGACGGCTGGGCGCGGATGCTGGAATGGTTTAAGAAAGCCGGCATGTGAGACTTTACGCGCTGGCTATGATCATCGCCTCGCACCCGTTTTCATCACAGCGCAAATAGCCGCCGTGTTCGTACCAGTCGGTGAGCACGTAACGTTCACAGATTTTCCCATCGACGTTGTGAACGTGATGCGCGGGCCGGTGGGTGTGACCGTGTATCAGGCGCGGATAGTGGTGCGCCCGTAACGCGATGTCGACGCTCGCGGCGGTGACGTCCATGATGTCCATCGACTTGTGCTGCTTTTCCGTTTCGCTGCGGCGACGCAAATCTTCAATGATGGCTTTGCGCGTGGCAAGCGGTTGCGAGAGAAATTGTTGTTGCCAATTTGGATCACGAACCTGCAGGCGAAAATTTTGATAGTCCACGTCGTCAGTACAAAGGGTGTCGCCGTGCATCAACAGCGTCGTCACACCGTAAATATCAATGAGCGTGGGATCCGATAACAAGGTGACAACGCTGGCCTTGCAAAACTGTGCGCCAATCAGGAAATCGCGATTGCCGTGCATGAAAAAAACTGTCACGCCTGATTTCGATAAATCAGACAAGGCAGAAATAATGGAGCGATTAAACGGGTCGTTAATATCGTCATCGCCAGCCCAATGCTCAAATAAATCTCCGAGGATGTAGAGCCGATCGGCAGCGCTTGCGGTACGCTTGAGAAAATCAAAGAATAGTGTCTTGATCCGCGGACGGCTGGCGCAAAGGTGTAAGTCGGAAATGAACAGTGTAACGGCCATGGCTTAGTTTAACGACTTGAGTAAAGCGCAACGATGTTTTTTATTATCTCAAAATTATTATGGTTCTTCGTGCAGCCGCTGAATTTAATCACCCTCCTGGTGATCGGCTCTGTGCTTGCTTCGTGGCGTGGTAAGGCTCAAGCGGCGCGCCGGATGGCCTTCTTGGCGATGCTCGGTCTGATCGCGCCACTGCTGCTGCCGATTGGCAAATGGCTCGCGGCGCCGCTCGAGACGCGCTTCCACG
>JBDSJK010000484.1:0-3551 GCA_039917535.1 Burkholderiales bacterium | reverse complement strand
GGGCGCCGTATTACTACACGATAACGAGCTTTCAATGGTGCACCGCCTGGACCGGCGGGACCTGCCAAGCACGCCGCAATCCTATCGGCAGCTTCACTAAACCGCGCTACAACACGCCAAGCAATTTCACTCGGATTAATATCACACCCACCGTCTGCACACCAACCTGTCCAGGTGGTCGTAGCTACGCAGCAGAAATGACCAATTTCGCGAACTGGTATGCCTACTACCGTGACCGCTTGAGCATGATGAAGACCGGCGTGGGCCGGACTTTCGCCGGTTTGGACGACAACTACCGGGTGGGTTTCATGACCATCCACACCACGCCATCCGATACCAGCCGGTATGTGCAGATTAAAACGTTCGATGCAGGGCAAAAAACCTCGTGGTACAACAAGCTCTATTCAATCTCGACGACTGGGAGCACACCGCTAAGAGAGGCATTGTCAACTGCGGGGAAAATGTACGCGGGCAAGGCCTTGGTCGACCCGGTGCAATACTCTTGCCAGAAAAACTTTACCATTCTGTCGACCGACGGTATGTGGAATGGTGCCAACGGTTCCAAAATTGACAATAGCGCCATTGGCAATCAGGACAATGACTTAGCGGTGTCGCCCCGGCCGAAATACGACGGTAATCTGCTTAGCACCACCGCAGCGGGTGGCGGTGTGACGGGCGGTGCTGAAACCCTAGCGGACGTAGCGATGTATTATTACAAGACCGATCTGCGTACAAGTGCACTTAGCAATTGTACCGGCGCACTAGGTGCCCCCACGGATGTGTGTCAGAACAATGTGGCGCCATCAAAGAAAGACCCGGCATCGCATCAGCACATGACCCTTTTTTCCATCGGTTTAGGTGTGGACGGAATACTTGAGTTTCGATCGGATTATGAAACCGCGACGACCGGCGATTTCGCACAAATCAAAACCGGCGCTAAGAATTGGCCTTCGCCAACAAATGATTATGACACTGCGATTGACGACTTGTGGCACGCCGCCGTTAATGCGGGTGGAACTTACTACAGCGCCAAGAATCCACAAGCGTTGTCCGATGGTCTGGGTGACGCACTGCGTGAAGTGGGTAGCCGAGGCGGCTCCGCTGCAGCGGCGTCGACCAGTAACCCTCAGGTGACCACGACTGATAACTACGTGTTTAGCGCGAACTATCGAACTGCGTTTTGGGACAGCGTCATTCGCCGCCGCCGCGTGAGTGTCACGACTGGCGAACTCAGCAAAACCATCGACTGGGAAGCCGGCGCGGTTCTAAACACGATGGTCAGCGCGACTGCCGATACCCGCACGATTCATATGTTTAGCGCCGCCGCCGCAAACAAGCTCAAGCCCTTTACCTGGGCCAGTTTGAATGCGGCGGACAAAGCTTATCTGGACGTAAATAGTTGGGCCGACCCCAGCACGCGGCTTTCGCAATGGGGTGTACTCACGGCAACAGGTAAAGCGGCCGCTAAAGCGCCGGGTGCCTTGATCGGGTTTCTACGCGGCCAATCGAGCCTTGAAGACGACGTGGGTAATCCGGATATCCCCTTCCGGGGACGGGAAAACGTGCTTGGCGATATCGTGAATGCAGAAACGGTTTACCTGAAGAAATCTACCTTTAACTATGCCGATGCAGGCCACAAGAACTATGTTGCGTGGACCGACGCCAATCGCCCCGTAGGTGCCCTATTCGCCGCAGCGAACGACGGCATGTTGCATGCTCTCAATGCCGACACGGGCCGTGAAGTATGGGCTTATGTCCCCAGCATGGTGTTACCGACCATAAGTGAACTTGCCGATAAAAATTACATCCACGAGTTCTACGTGGATGGCACACCGGAAATTGGCGATGTGTACGACGGTTCGGCATGGAAAACTATCATAGTCGGTGGTCTAAACAAGGGCGGCAAAGGCTACTACGCACTGGACGTAACCGATCCGATGAGCCCAAAAGCGCTCTGGGAGTTCTGCAACGATAGCACGCTCTGCACAAGCTCTGATGCAAATATGGGCTACAGCTATGGAAATCCCGTGATTACCAAGCTGGGTAGTCAGTGGGTTGTGATGTTTACATCCGGGCACAATAATGCCGATGGCAGAGGCTATCTCTATGTCGTGAATGCTATTACCGGGGTAAAGTTATATACGATTCAAACTAGCTGTACCAGCGCAAACTGCGGATTGGCCAAAATCGCACCCTGGATCGAGTCCAGTGACAACAATACCCCCGAGCGTGTCTATGGCGGTGATTTGGACGGCAATATCTGGCGGTTTGACGTTGCCGATAAGCTCGGCCCAGCGGGACGGGAGGCGGCTAAGTTAGCTCAAGTCGGAGCACCGGTTTCTGCGCTAATCCAATCCATTACCACTAAGCCAGCCTTATCTAAAGTCGGCAACGATGCCGTGGTGTTCGTCGGAACCGGTCGATTTTTGGGTACGAGTGACAAGGCAGACTCAAGCATCAACTCCTTCTACGCGATCAAGGACGATTTAGTTTCGCCGCAAGGGTTGGTTAGAACCAATGGCAGTTTGGTGAAGCAAACGTTGACCTTGAGCACCAATGTCGACGGACGAAGCGTCGTAACCAATAGCAACAACACGGTCGATTGGTCAAGTAAAAGTGGCTGGTACCTGGATTTCCCCAATATCGGGGAGCGGGTATTCACCGATCCGGCGCTCGCGTTAGGAACGGTGACGTTCACCACGAATATCCCGACAACAGCGGACCCGTGCTCAGGCGGTGGTATCAGTTGGCTATACGAACTCAATTGGAAGACCGGTGGGAGCGTAATTTCGGCGGAGAAAGCAATAAATGGCGCGCTTGTTTCCGCTAAGATTCTTGCCAGCGAATTTGCAACTCGCCCCGTATTGATTCAACTGCCCGATGGAAATATCGTGTCGATTACCCAGTTGAACATGGGTGATGTACTGTGTCCGGATGGGTTAACAATCTGCCGCGACAGCGCTGTCATCAATCACTCCACAATCCCAGACAAAATTCGCGCCCGTCGAGCGGGATGGCGTGAAATCATTAAGTAAGTTTGTAGCATCGCGACAGAAAAAGCGGCTTAAGGGCCGCTTTTTTTTACGACTTATTTGCTAATAACTCTTTTGGAATTGGAAACACAATGGTCTCCAAATTACCCGAAAGTTCGCAAACCGCCGTTGCGCCTAGTTGCTTGAGCTGCGCGATCACCTCTGCCACCAATACTTCCGGAGCCGACGCGCCTGCGGTCACGCCGATTCTTTTTTTGCCCGTTAGCCATTCACCACGAAGCTCGCCAGCATTGTCGATCATGTAGGACTCTACGCCAAGATTTCGGGCAACTTCCCGTAGGCGATTGGAATTCGAGCTGGTGGGCGAGCCCACGACGATAACGAGATCGCATTGCGGCGCCATGAATTTGACCGCATCTTGGCGATTTTGTGTGGCATAGCAAATGTCGCCGCGTTTCGGGCCGCGTATGGCGGGGAAGCGCGCCTGCAGCGCCGTGACGACTTTGCTTGCGTCATCGACTGACAGCGTGGTTTGCGTGACATAGGCGAGTTTAGTTG
>JBDSJK010000483.1:0-10999 GCA_039917535.1 Burkholderiales bacterium | reverse complement strand
TGGGCCATGGCCTTGCGGACGTTGGCGTCGAGCATAACGCCTTTATTCGTGATGAAAAGCATGCCGATGTCGGACACAGGATGCACCACGTCGGGTAGGCCGAGTTGTTTGGTGAGACGGTTGAATTCCTCGAATGGTATCTCGAGTGTGAGATCGCTCTGGCCGCTTTCGACTTCAGCGACTCGGCTGGTTGCGTCGGGCACGAACTTGAAAATTACCGTGTCGAACGCGGGTGTCTTGCCCCAATATTTCGCCAAGGCTTTCAAGCGCACGTAGGTGTTGCGGTAGCCGCTTGAATAAAGCGGCGGCGGGTAATGTGGCTCATTTTGTTCTCCTCAAAATCGTTGTTCTAAATTAGCTATCGGCCTGGGAGGTAATACCAATCCGGCTCTCAGGCTTGGTATTGCCAGGAGCCAATCATCATGCGGCTTCTGGCGTGGCCTTCTTTAGATCGGCTTGTTCGCGTTCTCCGGCCAATTGTGCATCAAGGTATTCGACGGCAAACTTTCATCAACCAACTTATTCGCCGTTTCCCGTCCCGCCACCGGCAAGCCTTTGGGATCGAGCACGCCGATCTGCACCAGCACCGACGCTTGATCCCAATAAATATGCTCGTTGTAAAGTTTATCGCCGCGGAAACAAACAATGGCTACCAGCGGGATCTCGACATATTTCCCCGTCGGCAGAAGGCTCGGCAGCATCCAGTCGATTTCCATGTCGTGCGTAAAGCAAAACAGCATTTCGTCCACCAGCCGGTCGGTGCCGATGGTGCGCGAAATCGGAATCAGGTGGGTGTCTTTCGGGCAGCGCGGGATGAAATGATATTTGTAGAAGCGCTTCAAGTGATCGTGGCCGACGCCGCCGGTCATGGTCGGAATGTGGTTCACATAGGGCGCGGCGACCATGGTCTTCATCGTCGCGTCCACGTCGCGGGTACCGAATTCGTGCATGCAATGGTTGTCCCACAGCGCGCTCAAATCGTAGTGCGGGCCCATGGCTTTGCGCATGGCCGCGAGGGAGCGCGAGTAGGCCATCAGCGCGGAAGGCTTGTGAAAGTGCATGCCGCCCTCGCGATTGAAGGCGTGGTCGGCGCTGGGATAGCTGTAGATCTCAACATCCGTGCGATCTTTAAAGTGGCCACGGATTTGCTCAACAGCGGCGGGTGGCGCGAATTTGTCCAATTCCGCGAAATGCATCACCACCGGACATTTGATTTTGCTCGCTTCGCCCAGGGCTTTTTCGATTCCCACGCCGTAGTAACAAACGGCGACATCTACGTCGGTGCGGCAGGCGGTTAAATAGGAGAGAAAACCGCCCAAGCAATAGCCCACCGAGCCGACTTTGCCTTTACATTCCGGCAGCGCGCGCAACGCTTTGATGCTCTGCGTGATGTCGGACATGCCTTTTTCCACGTCGAAGCGGCCGTAGAAATCAAACGCTTTGGCGAACTCTTGTTCCGTCTGGCCCAGTTCGACGTTGGGCTCCATACGCCAAAAGATGTCCGGCGCCATGGCAACGTAACCCTCTTCGGCGTAACGGTCGCAGACATCGCGGATATGTTGATTTACGCCGAAAATCTCCTGAATGACCAACAGGCCTGGGCCGCTGCCTTTTTCGGGCTTGGCGACGTAGGCACGGAATTGACCCCCCTCCGCCGCATTTACTGTGACGTATTGTCCGGCCATGTTGCTGCTCGAAAGAGGTCTTTTCAAAACACCAGTTTACTCGAGTTGCCGCTCAGCGAACAACTGCGCTTGCGAGGCGAAAATAAACTATCCCAAACTGCGTCGCGGCGATTGCCTTTCGTCGCCTTTTATTTAACAATTGTTCACACACAAAAATACGAAACTAATTAACACTCCGCTCTCACTATGAACACCCATTCCACATCATTTCGCTTTGCCCTGGCCGCCGCCGGGTTGCTGGTGCTTTCCGCCTGCGCGACGCCGGGTCAGACTAGCGTGAGCCGCCATTTGGTGGAGCGGGGTTACCATGTAGCGGCCGTCCTCAGCGGGCCGCAGCAGGCAGGTGACGTGAGCGCCGCTCTGGAAGCGGCTCTCCAGAGGCATGGCCTGAAGACTCTCATCAATCCTAGCGTTATAGGTAGTGATGTGCTAATCGCTCGCTACAAAGACGACTGGAAGCAAAACGGTCTCAGCTACCTGAGCCGATTGACTATTGACTTGTTGGATTCTGACGGCAAAACCGTGCTTGCTACCTCCAATTGGCAAAATCCCGGCAACCGCCAATATCAAAGCGTACCGGAAGTGGTGGATAGCCTAGTTACCGGGATGTTGAGCCGTCTGCCTAGCAGCTACACCAAGCCAGTGGCAGATGTCGCCGACGCGGGCGGTAAGCCCATTTTGGAACAACGTAACGGGCTTAGGTAAGTCCATCGCCACCGCAACGTGGCGCACCAAGAAATCCCCCGAATTACTTCGCCGCGTTCAGTGGCTGGACCTGGCGCTGCAGCCAGCGCGCGATGGGTCGCCATTGCTGTAAGTCCTGCTCGACCCGCGATGGTGCATAGTCAAACAGGCTGTAGCCGTTACGCGCGCAATGGATGTAATTTTGGGTATCGCGCAAATAACTCAAAATCGGCAGTTGCAGCGATTTCAGGAATTCTTCCAACTCTATTGCGACGATAGTCCGTGAGTCAACGCGATTGCCGACCACGGCAACGGGGCTTTCACCCTTGCGCACTGGTTTTTCGTCGCGCAGCGCGAGCATAAAATCCTTGGTTGCTTCCATATCAAAAGCCGATGGAGCTACGGGCACGACGATCAAATCCGCGCGGCGCACCAAGTTCGTGAGCTTCTCGCCATGTACACCGGCAGGAGAGTCAATGATCGCCCATTGCGGATCAAGCGATTTGATATTTTTCTTATCGGTCTGCGCCGTCCACGGAATAATGATGGGGAGCGTTTCGGGGCGGCGCTTCAGCCAGCCGGCGGCGGATAGTTGGCGATCCATATCCGCCAGGGCAACTCGATAACGCCGCGCGGCGAATAACCCCGCTAGGTTAGTCGCAACCGTCGTCTTGCCGCTGCCACCTTTCGGGTTCACCACCAGAATCGAGTGCATTAAACTTCCTCCTCCGGCAAATTATAGGGCAAAGACCGACGCGGCTGAGGGCGGCGTCCTGGTAAAATTTGCGCCATGAGACCAGTAAACAAAATCGGCCCGCTGACGGGCGTTCGAGTGATCGAAATGGGCCAGCTCATCGCCGGGCCGTTTTGCGGCAAGTTATTCGCTGAGTTTGGCGCGGAGGTGATCAAGATCGAACCGCCCGCCACCGCGGACAATCCAGGCGGTGATCCGATACGCGCCTGGCGCAAGCTTCACGAAGGCACATCGTTGTGGTGGTATCTGCAATCGCGCAACAAAAAATCCGTTACCGTGAATTTGCGCGCGGAGGAAGGCCAAGAAATTATCCGTAAACTCGTAGCGACTTCGGACATTCTCATAGAAAACTTCCGTCCCGGCGCGCTGGAAAACTGGGGGCTGGGCTGGGAGCAACTTGCGGCAATTAATCCGAAACTCATCATGGTGCGCCTGTCGGGCTATGGCCAGACCGGCCCCTATAAGGATCGCCCCGGTTTCGGCTCCATCGCCGAGGCCATGGGCGGTATGCGCTACGTCACGGGCTACGCGGATCGGCCGCCGGTGCGGGTTGGCGTGAGTTTGGGTGACGCGATCGCCGCCATGTACGGCGCCATCGGCGCACTTATGGCATTGCATCATCGCAACGCAAACGGGGGCAAAGGCCAGATCGTCGATGTGGCGCTGTACGAGGCCGTGTTCAGCCTGATGGAATCCATGTTACCGGAATTCGCCATGACGGGATTCGTGCGCGAGCGTACCGGCAGTTCGCTGCCCGGCATTGTGCCGTCCAACACTTACACGACCAAGGACGGTAAATTCGTCGTGATTGGGGCCAACGGCGACAGCATATTCAAACGCTTCATGCGCGCCATTGACCGAGCGGATCTGGCCGAGGATCCCACGCTGGAAACCAACGCGGGCCGGGTGATTCGCACCGACGAGTTGGAACGAATCATCGCCAACTGGTGCGCCGCAAACGATCTCGAGCCGGTGCTTAAAACCTTGGCAGACGCGGACGTGCCCAGCGGTAGCATTTACAATATTGAGGACATCGTCAAAGATGTACACTTTAAGTCCCGCGATATGGTCCAGACCTTTAAGCTGAGCGGCGATCAGGACATTAGCTTGCCTGGGATCGTGCCGAAGCTTAGCGATACGCCAGGCAACACCGCTTGGCTGGGCCCCAAGCTTGGCGAGCACAACAGCGAAGTCTTGAATGGCTTGGGTTATAGCGATGAGCAACAAACGCAATTGCGCGACAAAGGCGTCATAGGGTGAGGGAGCTGGACACCGCCAAAGCCCTGATCGCCGCATCATTGCTTGATCTCGGGCTATTGAAGGCGGGCGACAATATGGTCATGGAGCCGCTCACCGGTGGTGTTTCGTCGGACATTTGGAAGGTCGATTTGCCTATGGGCATCGTGTGCGTGAAGCGCTCGTTACCGCAGTTGCGCGTGAAACAACTGTGGGAGGCACCGATCAAGCGTAACGCTTATGAAGTAGCCTACCTGCGTGTAGCGGCGCGCATTGCCCCCGGCGGGGTGCCCAACGTGCTGGCTCACGACGCAGGGGCGGGTTTGTTCGTAATGGATTATCTCGACCCCCAGTCGCACCCCGTTTGGAAAACGCAGTTGCGCGACGGCATCGCCAATGTCGAAACCGCAAGCCAGGTCGGTGCGCAAATGGCGCGCATTCATCGCGCGACGGCGAATGACGCAACGCTACGGGAGCGGTTTGCCACCGACGATATTTTCTACCCGATACGCCTCGAGCCCTATCTTGACGCCACCGCTCGGGTTCATCCCGATCTGGCGCCGCGTTTGCAGCACCTTATCCAGACTACCCTCAACACTAAGCTGTGCCTGATACACGGCGACATCGCGCCGAAGAACATTTTGGTGGGCGCACACGGACCGATTTTTCTCGATTGCGAATGCGCTTGGTTCGGTGACCCGGCCTTCGATTTGGCGTTTTGTTTGAATCATCTGTTGCTCAAGTGTTTGTGGACGCCCGCCGCGCGGAAGGGGTTTTTAGCGTGCTTTACCCAACTTACGGAAAGTTATTTCGCCACTGTCGCCTGGGAACCACGGCAAGAAATGGAGCGCCGCACGGCGCATTTATTGCCTGGGCTATTGCTTGCCCGCGTCGACGGCAAGTCGCCGGTAGAATACCTGTCCGACGAAATGGACAAAAACAAAGTGCGCCGCTGTGCGCGGGGCTTGTTGGCTGAGCCCGTGGAAACCCTCGCGGCGGTGCGCGATTCTTGGAAAAAAGTACTGAGTCTATGAGCGACACAACAATAGCAAATGTCTCGGGCCGCAGGGTGTGGGATTCGCGCGGGCGTCCCACGGTGGAAGCCGAAGTGCACTTGGCCTGTGGCGCTGTCGGTCGCGCCATCGCGCCGGCCGGCGCATCAACCGGCTCCGGTGAAGCGGTTGATTTGCGCGACGGCGGCGAACGCTTGGGCGGCTACGATGTGCGAACCGCGGTGGATGCCGTGAACATTCAGGTTGTCGACGCGCTGACTGGACTGGACGCGGCGGATCAAACCGCTATCGACCAAACCTTGATCGCGCTGGACGGTACGCCGAACAAGCGTGTGCTCGGGGGAAATGCCCTGATCGCCGCATCCATGGCCAATCTCCAGGCGGTTGCGGCGGCCAACGGTGTGCCACTATGGCGCTATTTGGCCGGGGATCGCGAAATCGTCATGCCGTTGCCGGAGATCCAAATTTTCGGCGGCGGCGCTCACGCCGGGCGGCGCGTGGACGTTCAAGATTTTATGGTGGTTGCGCCGGGCGCGGAAAATGTCGACGAAGCCTTGGAATGGACCGCCGAAGTTTACCTCGCCGCCGGCAAGCTCATGGCCGAGCGCGGGCTGCTGTATGGCGTCGCAGACGAAGGCGGCTATTGGCCGGCCTTCTCCAATAACGTAGAAGCGCTGGAGATGTTGCTGCGCGCGATCGAAAAAGCCAAGTTCGTGCCCTTTGAACAAGTCGCGATTTCGCTCGACATTGCGGCTAGCGAATTGGGTTCAAAGGGCCTGTATAAGTTTGGCTTGGAGAAAAAAGAGCTGGACGCCGACGGCATGGGTGAGATGTTGGGACGTTGGCTGACAAAATATCCCATTGTGTCGATCGAGGATCCGCTGGCAGAGGACGACGCCGAGGGATTGCGGAAATTCACGCAAGCTTATGGCGGCAAAGTGCAAATCGTCGGCGACGATTTTTTGGTGACCAACGCCGGTCGCGTGCGTGACGCGGCAAAAACCGGCGCGTGCAACGCAGTGCTCATCAAACCCAACCAGGCGGGGACTATTTCGGAAACCTTCGATGCCTGGAGAGCCGCTCAGGAGGTGGGTTTCGGGGCGATTGTTTCGGCGCGCTCCGGCGAAACGGAGGATGTGATCATTTGCCATTTAGCCGTCGGTTGGGGCGTACGACAGATCAAGGTCGGCTCGTTTTCCCGCTCGGAACGGATGGCGAAGTGGAACGAGCTATTGCGAATCTCCGGGGGACAGAAGATCAAACCCCGCTTTGCCGGAAGAGAACCCTACGAACTAAACAAAAGGTCTAAAGCATGAACACCCTATTCGAGAGCTTAAAGAAGTTCGATTCGCCGACCATAGCCAACGCGCTGGAAATCGTCTTCGGCGAGCGCCAAACCACGGGTTTCACCACTCAAACCCCGCTTGTCGCCAATGAAAAACTTCCGCCCATGGTCGGCTACGCGCGCACGGCGATGATCCGCTCATCTACGCCGTTTGACGCTAAAACAGCGCGAAAAAACTTGTTGGCTTATTACGAATACGTCGCCCAGCCGCCGCAACCGACAATAGCCGTTATTCAGGATGTTGATTCACGTCCGGGTCTGGGGGCATTTTGGGGCGAAGTAAACACTCACGTGCATTGGGGTTTGGGTTGCATTGGCATGGTTACCAATGGTTCGATGCGCGATCTGGATGTTATGCAGCCGAATTTTCAATGCCTCGCCGCAACTCTGTCGCCCAGCCATGCTTGGGTACATGTGGTCGAGTTTGGCAGCAAAGTCGATGTGCTCGGCATGAATGTGGCTGATGGCGACATCATCCATGCTGACCGCCACGGCGCCGTGTTGATTCCCGCCCATACCTTGGAGAAGC
Source organism: Burkholderiales bacterium (assembly GCA_039917535.1). Classification (GTDB taxonomy): domain Bacteria; phylum Pseudomonadota; class Gammaproteobacteria; order Burkholderiales; family JALYOK01; genus JBDSJK01. The sequence continues at coordinate 3,753 of JBDSJK010000483.1, read as the reverse complement.
TACCCGCCGCCATCGACTTCATGGCACGCAAAGAAAAAGTGATTTTGGATGCGGCCAAGAGCGCGGGCTTCACCATCGATACCTTGCGCGCGGCGATGGCTGCGATGGATGCCGTGAAGTAGAGGGGTTTCCTGGCCAAAAAAGTAGTATGGCGTTATTTCTGACCTTCTCCATACAGTTTTCTGGGTATAGTGTTAGCGCTCCCTATCAGTATAATCAAAGGTATATGCCGATTCAGCCATGGTGTGCTGTAGGTTTACGGCCCGGCAGCGAAACGGCTGTCGGCCTGGCATCCGGTGGGCGGCGTAGTCGCCTGTGCCCTGGGCCACGTCATTATCGCTAGGGATTTGGCAACGTTGCGGCAAACCTCAGCCCATGAACGGCCTCATGTTCGCCCATTCGCAATCTGGGGTCTGTTATTTCCGCTGATTTACGCGGCTGAATCGCTCTGCGTCTGGATGCGGGGCAGTCATCATTACGCGGACAACCGTTTTGAGCGAGCCGCGGAGGAGATGCGGCTCGCCGAAATAATTCGGGCTAAGACGCCGCTGGCGCGCGTTTACGACGCTCTACCGATGGCGGCGAGACGCTACGCTGGCGACGGTCGGCCAAACCCGCGCGCTTCAGCAAGCCCAGCCAATATTTTTCGCCGTCGGCAGATTTAAACTTCAGGTAGACCGCGACTTCTTCTGGAAACGCGCTTGCGGAGCCAAGGCGTTCGAGGTGTTCCGCTTTTGTGCGTCCTGCAATAGGTGGCAAATGATCACTCACCCAAGCACGATTGATGGTGTGCCAGAGCGAAACGTAGAAAGGATCATCGTCCTCTGAGTAACCAAACTGCCAACCGATTAGTGATGCTTCCGCATGTGATAAATCACTGGTATTGAATTTTAGGCTCATTGCTTTCTCCGCGAATCTTATATATTGCGTTTATTGAAAACGATTTATGCGTGCTGCGCAAGCCTATATAGAGGTTTTTCTCGGTTTGCGCCCTGCTTTACTCGCTAGTGTGTCATACAAACCATTGGGCAAACAACGCATTATTTTGCCAACCACCGCCATTTGCCAGGGTATAACTGTGAACTTTTGTGTCCGGTCGACGGCAACGATCATTTTTTTTGCGGCTTTTTCCACTGGCAGGATGAACGGCATAGGGTACGGATTGTTGGTCGTCAGGGGCGTTGCTATATAGCCGGGGCAGAGGGTGACGACCGCCACGCCGCTGCCGCGCATCTCCACTCGCAGACTTTCCAAATAACTAATTGCCGCTGCCTTAGACGCGGAATAGGCACTTGCGCCGGGTAATCCGCGAAATCCCGCAACGCTAGCAATCCCGACCAGCTTACCCGATTTTGCTTTTCGCATCCCGCGCATAAACGGCTGAAAAGTACGCACTATGCCGATGACGTTGATGTCCATGATTTCCGCAAAGACCGAGAGATCGGACGCATCGTCCGTCAGCGTGCCGTGACTCACGCCGGCGTTGGCAATAACCACGTCCGGCGTACCGAAACGAGCAGTGAAATTTTCCGCCGCGCGGCTCAGGCTTCCCGCATCACGCACGTCAACCGGAAAAACCCCGCTTTCGCCGGGGAGCGTCTCTGCTAAATCGCGTAGTTCGGTTTCACGTCGAGCCGCCAGCCCGACGATGGCGCCTCGCGCAGAATAAGCCCGCGCGAGCGCCGCGCCGATGCCGCTGGAAGCACCGGTAATGAAAACCCGTTCCATCACCGGCGCAATTTATTTCTGCGCGGCCTTCATCGCTGGTTTAGCGGTGGCTGCTTTTCCGGCGCGCAATTGCTTGAGCAACTCATCGACGGTTTTCATCATCGTCTCATAATTGCCCGCCTGGGAGGTAGACACCAGGTATTTTCCGTCAATCACAACGGAGGGCACGCCATTGATGCCATAAGATTGGGCGCGCTGGGTGCTGCGCTGGATCTTGCCGCCCATGGAAAACGAATCGAACGCCGCCGCAAATTTTTTGCGATCGATGCCCTGCTTTTCGATCCAATCGAACAGCACATCTTTCTGCTGCATGATGACGTTTTCCTCGTGAATCGCCTGGAAAATCTTCGCATGAACTTTTTCAATATCACCCATCGCTTCCAGGGCGAAATAAGTGCGCGCCAAGAGTTCCCATGAGGCCCGGCCAAACACCACCGGCATGCGCCGGAATTGTGTATCGGCAGGAAGCTGCTTCACCCACGCGGCGAGTTTCGGTTCAAACTCGCCGCAGTGCGGACACATGTAGGAAAACACTTCCACCACTTCGATCTTGTTGCCCGAGTCCGTCGGTTGCGCGGGGCTGATTACTAGGTAATCCTTCCCGGCCACGGGCGCAGCCTGCACCGAGACGCACAACATCAACACACTCAGCAAAAACACAAAAGTATTCACAATTCCCATCGTCAGCTCCGTTAGTTAATGCCCGTGGTTGGCGTACTCTTCACAATCTTAATCAAACTCGCGGTGATGCCATTTTCCTGCAACGCTTTTTTGGCTTCCCCTGCTTCGTCCTGGCTCTTGTAGGGCCCCAGACGCACACGATAAACCGTGCCTTTATCGGGCACCGCGGCGGATTTTACTCGCGCCTCGAACCCTAATAACGCGATCTTCGCTTTTTGGTTGTCAGCATCGTCTTCACTTTGGTAGGCGCCTGCCTGCAGGTAGAAAACCGTTTTGTCGGCCGTGGCCGGTTTGGCATCGGCTGCCGGTGCGGGGTTATTTGCCGCGCTCGGATTGTCCGGCTTGGGTGTTTTGTTGTCTTCGAGAATTTCGTAGAAGGTAAACGGCTTCTTTTCGCCGGTTTTTGCCGTTTCTTTTAGCGTTGGCTCAGTGGGGGTAGGCGGGGCTACTTTAGGCGTTTCGGTTCGATGCGTGAACGGGCTCGGCACGCGCGCGAGGTAAATGGCCACGGCCGCCGCAATGGCCACGCCTATAACCAGACCGAGCATGAGGCCAATCAGCAACGGCTTGACGTTGCCGCCGCTTTTCTTTTTTCCCCTAGCGGGGCGATAGTCGTAGGCCATAGTCACATTTTTTCCGGCGCGTTCACGCCCAACATTGTCAGTCCGTTTTGCACCACCTGCCGCGTGGCGACGATCAACGCAAGTCGCGCCAGCTTGGTGGCTTCATCCGCCACCAGAAATTGCTCCGCATTGTAATAGCTATGTAGCTTCCCGGCGAGGTCTTTCAAATAGTACGTAATGAGGTGTGGCGCACGTTGCGCAGCGGCGTCGGCAACCACGGCGGGATAATCGTAAAGCAATTGCAGCAGATCCATCTCATATGCGCTGGTCAGCGGCGTCAAGCTTGCATCGGCAAGCTTGGCCTGATTACCGCCCCACTTGCCAAGCACGCTGCAAATGCGGGCATGGGCGTACTGTACGTAATAGACAGGATTGTCTTCCGATTGGGAGCGTGCCAAGTCGATGTCGAAAATCAATTGCGAATCGGCTTTACGCATCAAGAAAAAATAGCGCACTGCATCACGTCCCACTTCGTCGACTAAATCGCGCACCGTCACATAACTTCCCGCGCGCTTGGAAATTTTTACTTCTTCACCGCTGCGCATGACCGTCACCATCTGGTGCAGCACATAATCGGGATAACCTTCCGGTATGCCCATGTCCAGCGCTTGCAGACCGGCGCGCACCCGCGTCACCGTGCTGTGGTGGTCGGCGCCCTGGACGTTAATGGCATGCCGAAAGCCGCGCTGCCACTTGGTCACATGGTAGGCGACATCGGGCA
>JBDSJK010000482.1:0-11481 GCA_039917535.1 Burkholderiales bacterium | reverse complement strand
CGACAGCCTCGATCTACACCATCTCGAATCGCTTAAGGAGGATCAGTAGGTGGAGTTTGCCTTGCTGCTCGGCACACCGCTGCTCGGCGCGCTGCTGCTCGGGCTATGGGGCGCCCGCGCGTGGGCCCCGGAAGCCAATGTTGCGCTCAGTCTGACGACGTTTTTGGGGGCTTGCGGGCTCACCTTGCGAGTGATGGGCGAAGGTAATCTGATGGTCGCCAGCGAGCAATTCTTCATCGATCCATTCAATGTATTCCTGGTGACGCTCACTGCCTTCGTCGGATTGACGACTTCTTTATTCTCGCGCCCGTACATGCGGGTAGAGATCGAACATGGCCGCATTGCGGTGGGCCGATTGCGCCTCTACCACAGCATGTATCAGCTCTTCATGGCGACCATGCTGATTGCACTGACCACTAACAATCTTGGCCTGATGTGGGTCGCGATGGAGGCGGCCACGCTCTCCACGGTGTTGCTAGTAACGCTCTATCGCACGCCGGCAAGTCTCGAGGCAGGGTGGAAGTATTTCATTCTCTGCGGCGTCGGCATTGCGCAAGCGTTGTTCGGCACGATCCTTCTGTACGTCGCGGCTGAAAAGATACTCGGCGCGGAGGGAGTAAGCGCGCTGCTGTGGACTCACCTCAATGCGGTGAAGGAACAGCTCGAACCCACCGTGCTTAGCCTTGCCTTTGTCTTTATACTGGTGGGCTATGGCACCAAGGTCGGGTTGGCGCCGTTGCACAACTGGCTGCCGGATGCACACGCTGAAGGCCCGACGCCGATCTCGGCGGTGCTTTCCGGCCTACTGCTCAACGTCGCGATCTACGCGGTGGTGCGTTGCAAAGTGCTAGTCGAAGGCTCGCTGCGCTCATCGTTGCCGTCGAATATGCTGATGGGTTTCGGGCTCGTCTCGGTGGTACTCGCTGCTTTTTTCTTGTGGCGTCAAAAGGACATCAAACGTCTGTTCGCTTACTCATCCATCGAGCACATGGGTATCGTGACCTTTGCATTTGGCATGGGTGGCCCAGTGGCAAACTTTGCGGCACTGTTGCACATGACAGTCCACTCGCTCACCAAGTCCGCCATATTCTTCGCCGTCGGTCACGCCTGCCAAAAGGCCGGATCGCAGCTCATCGAAAACATTCGAGGGCTGATCACGCTGAGTCCGACGGTGGGCTGGGGACTCATGATGGGCTCACTCGCGATTCTGGGTATGCCGCCGTTTGGGGTGTTTGCCAGCGAGTTCTTGATTCTCACGACGGCGATGAAACAGCAGCCGTGGGCCACGCCCATACTACTGCTCGCGCTCGGCATTGCCTTCGCCGCAATTTTTCGTCAAGTCCAGCCTATGGTGTTTGGCGAGACCACGGCGCGGCGGCTACCCCATCCGCCGGCGCTGTTACCGGTGTTCACCCATCTTGCGATCGTGCTGCTGCTCGGCCTCTACATTCCCCCATACTTGGCGGATTGGTATCGCGCGGCTGCACGTTTGATCGGGGGTTCGTAGCATGCCGCTACGTCTATGGTGGGATAACTCCGCGCCGCTTGCCGGGGCCCCTGGAGCGCATGTGCTAATCGCTACGCAGGAATCGTGGCGGCAGATCGCGCAAGACATCGCAGCCAGCGGCGCACGCCTACTCGCGCTTTGGACGAGTGTAGGGGAGGCTGGAAACAGCACCGTGCGCGCTGCGATGCTCATGCAACCGGGCATACTCGTGGTCTCACTGCCGCTTGCGTCGCGAGATACTCGATATCCGGGCCTCGAGGACATTTTTCCAGCGGCGAGCCGCATGCAACGCGCCGCTGCGGATTTGACCGGCATTTTCTCTACCGATCCCGATTCGCGGCCATGGTTGCGGCATATGGCGTGGGGGCGGGACTTTTACCCGCTCGAGCACACTGCGTCGCAAGCGCCCCTTTCACCGCCTCCCATTGATGAATATCATTTTCTTCGCGTGGAGGGCGACGGCGTCCACGAGATCGCCGTCGGTCCGGTGCATGCGGGAATTATCGAGCCGGGCCATTTCCGTTTTTCTGTCGTCGGCGAAAAAGTGCTTAAGCTCGAAGAGCGTTTAGGTTATGTGCACAAGGGCATCGAGCGGCGTTTCACCGAGATGCCTTTGCTTGAGGGCCATCGCCTTGCGGCCCGTGTCAGCGGGGATTCCGCTGTGGCATTTTCGTGGGCGTACTGCCAGGCGTTGGAGTCCATGGCCGGTGTGACCATTCCGCCGCGAGCGCAGTGGCTACGGGCGCTCGGTCTTGAGCTTGAACGCATCGCTAATCACCTAGGGGATTTAGGTGCGCTCGGTAATGACGCCGGATTCGCCTTTGGCTTTACACAGTTTTATCGCCTGAAGGAATCGCTGCTGCGCGCCACCGAGCAGGCGTTGAGCCAGCGTTACCTGATGGACTTCGTCGTTCCGGGTGGCATCCGAGCGCATTTGTCGGCGAGTGGTGCCGCGGCCCTCGAGCGCGAACTCACTGGGTTGATGCAGGAACTTCCCAAACTGCGCGACATTTACGACGAACATGCTGGCGTGCGTGACCGCTTCGCTGGCACCGGCGTGGTATCCCCAGAACTTGCTGCGCGTCTCGGGTTGATTGGTCTAGCGGGGCGTGCCAGTGGCCAGGCATTCGATCTGCGCGTCGATCTGCCATGTGCGCCTTACGGCGACTTGGAAATGAAGAAATGCGTCCGGGTCGAGGGCGACGTGCTGGCGCGAGTCGCGGTGCGTTTCGATGAAGTGACTGGGTCGTGCCGTATCATTCAGAGTCTGCTGCGAACCCTGCCTTCAGGGCCCCATACTGCGCCGGTGCCGGTGCCCGCGGCGGGCGCCTTGGGTGTGGGCATCATCGAAGGCTGGCGCGGACCCGTGCTCCTAGCGTTGGAAGCAGGCGCGAACGGACAGATTCAGCGCTGCCATCCACAGGATCCCTCCTGGCACAACTGGCCGGTCCTCGAGCATGCCGTCATCGGCAACATCGTTCCGGATTTCCCGCTCATCAACAAGTCTTTCAATTTATCCTATAGCGGACATGATCTTTAGCATCGCCATATGCTCAAAACACTACGCCAGATAGCAGCAGTCGGCATCATCACCGAGAATCCACCCGAGGCGGACGAAAGCCTGCGGGTGCGTGATGCTCTGGATCGGCACATTCGCGAAGTATTGGGTCGAGCACTGTGCATTCGCGCAGTCGATGCGGGATCCTGCAACGGCTGCGAGCTTGAGATTCACGCGCTCAACAATCCCTTCTACAACATCGAGGGCCTCGGCATTCGCTTCGTCGCCAGTCCGCGCCACGCGGATCTGCTATTGGTGACAGGTCCGGTTTCGCGTCATATGGAGGTCGCGCTGCGCCGCACCTACGACGCCACACCGGATCCGAAGCTGGTCGTTGCGATCGGAGATTGCGGCGCGTGCGGTGGGATATTTGGCGAGAGCTATGCGAGCCGTGGACGTGTTTCCAATATCATTCCGGTGGACGTGGCGGTGCCGGGATGTCCGCCCAGCCCCGCGCGAATCCTAGCTGGCATCCTGACGGCACTATCCGGCGGCGCGTCGGCTATGCCCGAGCAGCCAATATCAAAACCCGCACCGTTCACCTGACCGGTAATTAAGTCTGCGCCAACGAGTCGGCTAAAAGTGGTAGCTCACGCCCACTAAGAAATTCCGATCTTGCGTAAGCTGAACGCCGTTGACGTTTTGGTAAAGCGGCACCTGGACGTACCCGTAAATTTCCAAACCCGGCGCGACCATGAAACTCACCCCCGGCGACAGGAATACATAGCGCCCCCCGGACTCATCGGGCTCGGCATTGCTGCCGCGGTCGCGCCGCTTGTAGCGGCCGTTGAGTTGTAGGTTGGCGCTGAGAGCTTCCGTGATGGCGTAGCGCAAGCCGAGATCAAGGATGAGTTCGTCGCCTGGACGAAAATCATCTTGGGTGGAAATGGCGTATTGCCATTGCGCTTGGCTGAACCAACTTAACTTTGTTCCAGCGACGGGGCCCTTAATGAACACACCGGCAATGAGATCGGTACTGCCGGTGCCGAGTTGTAAGGTACGTTCCGCTGTTTCTCCGGCATCGTTGATGCCGTCACGTTTTCCTGTCGGCAATTTGACGCCGGCGTGAACACCCGCGACATGGGAACCCAGCTGCAGTTGATAACGACCGACGACGCGGGCATCGCCAACGCCTGAAAATTTCCATTCCTCCCGCTCAGGCTCATCACCCGCCACGATGCCAGCCTCGTCGGGGTTGTGCAAATGGGTGTGACGGCGAGTGAGGTAGGGAAGCTGCACACCGGCACTCCATTGCTCGTTGAATCGGTAGTCAAAGCCGAAAACAATATTGTGGTTGATGGTCTCCAATTCGTCGTGGCCTCCCGGCCCTCCCTGGGGGCCGGCTTTCTTAGTGCCTTGCCGCGGTTGATCTTGCTTGACGAATTCGTAACGCAGATTGAATTTGAATCCCGGCTCCGTGTTTGCCCCTTGGATTTCCGAGTTGGTGTTGATAGAACAAAACGCGCTGCCGCAGTTGGCGGATGCGGTTGAAATACTGAACGCGGCGATGCTCAAGGCAACGCAACGGTTAATGAACCTCATAACTTTCTCCTAACCTAAACGATGACCCCGGCGCACGCCGAATTGGGCGCAAGCTGATTTTTTCTCACAGCGTTTTAGGAGAAGCAAGGCGGTGCGCGGGAAGGAGGTATCAGCGCTGAAGCAGAAGCAAACGACGCCGGGAAATTGAACGGGACGGCCTCGGCCTTGGTATTGAAACCGTGTAAACCTACATGATGGCAAACTGCCGCAACGAAGGTGCCACCCTGCAAGCAAGAATCGCAATGCCGATGTTTAGATTTTGAAGTGTGTTGCTGCCAGGGGTTAAGCAGCGCGGCAACTCGTTCGGCGCTGCTGACCTTCTGCTTCGAGCACAGCACCGTCGCAAGTACCGCCTCGGCGCGCAGTTCTCCGGCGCTCGCGCTCATCATCCGCAAGCCCGGCAACAACGCCTGCAACAGCATGGCGAACAGCGCTAGCGTCGCTATGTTTCGGCTAAAGGTGAATCGGGATCGATCAACTAACATTTATTCACACACAAACATTACGTCTTGGGTTTGCTGGTTTTTTCCGCGACCGGCCCACCGGCCTGCTTCCACGCGCTAAAGCCACCGTCAATGTGGGCGACGTTTTCCATGCCCATATCTTGCGCGAGCTTGGTGGAAAGCGCCGAGCGCCAGCCGGCAGCACAGTAAAAAACGAAGCGTTTTTTCTCCGCGAAGATCGGCTTGTGGTAAGGACTTTCGGGGTCGATCCAAAACTCCAACATGCCGCGTGACGCGCTGAACGAATTGGGAATCAACCCTTCGCGCTCCAGTTCACGCACGTCGCGCACGTCGACAAAAACCACACTCGGCTCATTCGCCAACTTGATCGCATCGGCGATTGATAAGGTTGTCACTTGAGCATAGGCCTCATCGACCATTTGTTTGTACCCACGCTTTTCGGTCATATCACTTCCTCAACACAAAAATAATCGATTGGCAAAATCCAACAATGCGTTTGGCCCCAGATAACCGCGAAACGCAACGTAGCTCGCCATGGCAAGGATGGCTAAGAGCAAAATCTGGAGCGCCTTCCAGGCCGATGGCGTCACGGCTAAGCGGCGCTTTCTTGCGTTTTCAAGCGCGCCAGCGGGCGTTCGTCGATGGGCCAGTTGGCCAGCGCTGCCATGACACCCAAGGCAATCGCAATCATCCACACGACTTGATAGGACCCCGTCTTGTCGAATAAATAACCACCCAGCCATGCGCCCAAAAAACTGCCGGCTTGGTGACTCATGAACACAAACCCAGACAACATGGATAAATATTTTACGCCAAAAATCTGCGCGACGACGGCGCTAGTGAGCGGCACCGTGGCGAGCCACAACAGGCCGATGGCCGCCGCAAACGCGTACACCGAAACGGATGAAATCGGCACCATCAAAAAAGTGATGATCACAATACTGCGCAGGGTGTAAATAAGCGACAGCAAATTTTTCTTCGGGTAATGGGCACCCATGCTGCCCCACGAGTAGCTGCCGATCACGTTGAACAAACCGATCAGCGCCAGCGCGATCATGCCGTCGCGCGCGGTGAGGCCCTTGTCGACGATGTAAGATGGCAAGTGCACGCCGATGAACACCACTTGAAAGCCACACACAAAATAGCCAAGCGTGAGTAAGCGAAAGCCGCGATGGGCAAAGGCTTCGCGCAGCGCCTGCACAATGGATTGCTGTTGCGTTGCCGCGTTAGCTGCGGGTTTGCGTTCTTCCATCAACCCGCTTGCCAGTGGCGCCATGAACGCCGCCATGCCGGCCAGGACCAATAGCGCCACGGCCCAACCCCAAGCGCCGATCAAGCCGTGGCTTGCCGGCACCATGGCAAATTGGCCAAACGAACCGGCGGCACCGACTATGGCCAGTGCCTTTGCACGGCGCTCAGGCGCCACCGCGCGGCCTACGGCGCCGAACACGATGCTAAACGTGGTTCCGCTCAGCCCCAAGCCGATAAATAAACCGGCGGATACGCTCAAGCCAATGGCACCGCTGACCTGGGACATTAACAATAGCCCAAGCACATATAAGATGGAACCCGCAAGCACCACACGGCCCGCGCCAAAACGATCGGCGATCATGCCGGTGAAAGGCTGCGCTGCGCCCCACACCAAATTTTGCACGCCCAAGGCAAAGGCAAAGTTTTGCCGCGTGAGGCCCAGGTCCGTCGTCATGGGTTGGAGAAACAAACCAAAGCCATGGCGCAAACCCATGGAAAGCGTCACCACCAAACCTGCGCAAATCAGCACAACGGTGGCGGTGCGCCAGTTGGGCGCAGGGGGAATGATTGCGGGAATCACGTGGACTGTGCAGAGGTAAAGCACACATTATCCACGAAAAAACAGTGGATGGCTCAGCCACCGTTCAGTGAATGCATAGGCCATTCCAGCCATTCCCACTCAAACACTAGATCAATTAGCACAGGCACATCCAACTCAGATGGAATCAATCACCTAGTCCGACACCGCAGGCAAGCCATTAATTGCATCGGCGTTTATACCCGGCCACTTTCTGCTATTGGTGCAAAGTCTATATCTGCAAAATAGCAGACGCTGAAAGGCCAGCGCATAGCAGTTGGTTACCTGACTGACAGTAGCTTCACTTGTCTGCGCACATCAAAATTAGACGGGTCCCAGCGGCGCAGGATAGCTCGTTGTTGTTCATCCAATTTAAGACCGTACGGTACACCTGGAGCTTGTTTTCGTTAAATCGAATCCGGTTTGTTAGAAAGGCGACTTGCGGTTTCGACTAACCTATCAAGTATCGCACGCAGACTAACAGCACTCACGAGGCAATGATGTGGGATAATCATCGTGTAACCATCGTGTGGAACCGTCATCCCGAGTTGTCGGTAGCGCAATACCGACAACCGCTTGCCGATACCGATCATCACGGATTCGCCAGATCACCGGCGGCCCATAGCAAGTAACCGTCCCCTAGGTCACTGCAAATCCCAGCCAAGTCGGCTAGCCCCGCGTGGTGGTTTGCATTTATTTTCCATTCTCATACAGCACTCAGCAGGATGTACCCATGCAATCAGAAAGTTTCATAGTCGGCAAAGATGCCTCGCTCGAATCCTCGATCAATACCATGAAGGCCAAGCTTGAAGCCATTGGCTTCCACGTGGAGGAACGTTCGTGGCTCAACCCCATCGAGGGTATCTGGTCGGTACACGTGCGCGACCGGGATTGCCCACTCATGTTCACCAATGGCAAGGGCGCCTCGAAACTGGCGGCGCTTGCTAGCGCGCTCGGCGAGTATTTCGAGCGCCTGTCTTGTAACTATTTTTGGAACCACTATTATCTCGGCCAACAATACGCCGAGGGCAATGCCGGTCGCGGTTTTGTCCATTACCCGCAAGAGCAGTGGTTTCAGCCCGGCGAGCATGGTAAATGGCCGGAAGCGATGCTGACACCGGAGCTGCAACAGTTCTATAACCCCGAGGGCAGCATTCATGCCAGCACCCTCGTCGACTTCAATTCCGGCAACGCCGAACGCGGCATCTGCGCTATCCCCTACGTTCGCCTACGTGACGACGCTGTCGTCCATTTTCCAGTCAACGTCATCGGCAACCTTTACGTCAGTAACGGCATGTCGGCCGGCAACACGCTGGCTGAGGCAAGGGCGCAGGCACTGTCGGAAATTTTTGAGCGCCACATCAAGTTTCGCATCATCAGCGAGGGGCTCTGCCTGCCCGACGTGCCGGAAGACGTCATCAATCGTTATCCGCGTATCGCGGCCGGTATCGCCGGCCTACGTGCCGCTGGCTTCGGCATTCTGGTCAAGGACGCTTCGCTCGGCGGCAAGTATCCAGTAATGAATGTGACCCTGCTCAATCCCCATGACCAGGGCTGCTTTTCCAGCTTTGGCGCCCATCCGCGCTTTGAAATTGCATTAGAACGCGCACTGACCGAACTGCTCCAGGGCCGTGCGTTGGATGCGCTCACCGGTTTCCCCGAACCTGGTTTCGACCTCGAAGAAATCGCTAGTCCGCAGAACATGGAAATCCACTTCGTCGATTCCAGCGGCATCATCAACTGGAACTTCCTCGGCTCGCAGCCAGACTTTTCATTCCACGACTGGAACTTCAGCGCCACGACAGCGGAAGACTATGCCTGGTTAGTCAAAAGTGTCCACGCCACCGGCCACGATATCTATGTCGCCGACTTCAGCCATCTCGGCGTCTATGCCTGCCGCATTCTTGTTCCCGGCATGTCGGAGATCTACCCGATCGACGAACTTGAATGGGAGAACAACAGTGTCGCCAACAACATCCGCAAAGCCATTTTGCACCTGCCCGAACTTGACGATGACGAATGCCGCGATCTCCTCGATACGCTCAATGAAAGCGGCCTCGCTGACCAGCGCCTAGTCGCGGCCCTGATCGGCCTCGCACCCGACGACGATGCGTTCTGGATCGACCTGCGCGTCGGCGAGCTCAAAACCCTGCTGGCGCTGGCGATCGGTGACACGGAAGCGATCAGCGAAGGCTGCGACTGGATTCAAAATTACGGACAGATCGACGCCGACCGCCGCCGCATCTATCGTTGCATCGAATGCCTGCTCACGCTCGATGATAACGCACGTTATGGTGCCACGCTGCAAAGCCTCTATGGTGCCGAAACGTTGCGCCAGGCTAATGCCCTAATCAAGGGCGAGCAGCGCTTTTTTGGTCAACGCTCGCTGGGGCTGAACCTCGCTGACTGCGACATGCACCAGCGCCTGATCAAAGCCTACGGCAAGCTGCATGGGAGCGAACTAAAGGCATGAAAACCCCAAGCAGACTCGAGCCGCTGGTGGCCGACGGGCTAGTCGACAAGGTCATTCGCCAACTCATGAGTGGCAAGGAAGCGACGGTTTATGTCGTCCAGTGCGGCGACGAGGTACGTTGCGCTAAGGTATACAAGGAGGCCAACAAACGCAGCTTCCGCCAGGCCGTCGATTACACTGAAGGCCGCAAAGTCAAGAACAGCCGGCAGGCCCGAGCGATGGCAAAGGGTTCAAGCTACGGGCGCCAGGAACAGGAAGTCGCTTGGCAGAGCGCCGAAGTCGATGCGCTGCACCGCCTTGCAACTGCTGGCGTGCGCGTGCCGACGCCGTATAACTTTCACGAAGGCGTCCTGCTAATGGAATTGGTGACCGATGAAAACGGCGCACCGGCGCCGCGACTCAACGACGTCATGTTGAGCGAAAACGTTGCCCGCCAATATCACGCCGTTCTGATCCGACAGGTTGTCCGCATGTTGTGCGCGGGCATTGTGCACGGCGATCTTTCCGAATATAACGTGCTGGTCGACAGCGACGGGCCTGTGATCATCGACCTGCCTCAGGCGGTCGATGCGGCGGCCAATAACAATGCCAGCCGAATGTTCGAGCGCGACGTCGACAACCTCGCCGCCTACTTTGGCCGATTCGCGCCAGAACTTCTGGGCACCGGCTACGGCAAGGAAATCTGGTCGCTATACGAAACCGGCGCGCTACAACCGGACAGCGAACTCACCGGGTACTTCAAGCGTGACGAAAAACTCGCCGACCTCAACGACGTCATGCGGGTCATCGATGCTGCACGCGACGAAGAAGCTGCGCGGCGGGCGCACAAGGACATCGTCAACAGCGAAGGCAAATGACCAACACGACCTGCCATTGCAAAAAGTGTTTGACGCAAATCGCAAATGATTATGTCATACAATGTTGCAATCATATAGACACATAGATAGACTTTTTTCCCTGATTGTTTTTGAGGGAGGGAGCGATGCGTCAAGCGACACCGATACCGGAAGGCGCGGTAGAGCAATTGGCACAGGCGTTGGAGGAAGCCAAGACCAAGGCGGCGTTTCAGCGGGTTCAATGTGTGTGGTTACGAGCTGCCTTAGGGCTAAGCGCCGAGCAGGTGGCCACCGCGATTGGCTGGGTACCCACCTCGGTACGGCGTCTTCAGGCGCGCTACTTGCGCGAAGGCGGAGCGGCGCTTATTGGGCTGAAACGGGGTGGGCGGCTGCATCAGAATTTGAGCGAGGCAGACGAGCGGCGCGTACTGCCCGGCTTTCTCGATCAGGCCACGCAAGGGGGGATGCTCGAAGTCAGTCGGATCAAGACGGCTTATGAGGCCGCCGTTGGTCACCGGGTCCCCAAATCGACGGTCTACCGCCTGCTCGCCCGGCACGGTTGGCGCAAGATTGCTCCGCGCCGGCAGCATCCCAAACCCGATCCCGCGCGCCAGCAGGCGTTTAAAAAAACTGCGTCGGAGCGTGCGTCGCGTGGTTAATCAGCCGGCCCGGCGAAGCCGCCCGGTGCGCCTGATGTTACAGGATGAAGCCCGCTTTGGTCGGATCAACGATCCGCGCCGATGCTGGGCGCTCGTGGCCACACGTCCCGCCGTGCGCGCAGATCGTGCGCGAATATAGCTATGCCTTCGCTGCAGCTAGTCTGCACGACGGCGTACTCGACAGCCTGGTGTTGCCCGAGGTTTAACACCCAGTCTAGGTCGATCTTTCTTACCGAGGTCGCCCAACGTCACCGCGACGAATACATCCTGATGCTCCTCGACCGGGACGGCTGGCATCAGGCGGCCCGCTTGGTGATTCCGGACAGCATGCGGCTTATTCGGTTACCCCCTTATAGCCGCGAACGAAACCCGACCGACCACCACTGGGATGAAATCCGAGAAAAGTGGTTTCCGAATCTCTTGTTTAACAGCCTGGCAGCGGTCGAGGATCGGCTGGTCCTCGCCCTCAATACCCTGGAGCAAGATGTCACAACTCTCGCCGCCACGACCGGGTTCAATGGGATAGTTAGTATCAATATGAATGCGAATTAGTATCAGGCATCGCTCCGTCTGAACGGAACTCGCTAGCCGATATCGGGTTGGCATTGAGAATT
>JBDSJK010000481.1:0-3362 GCA_039917535.1 Burkholderiales bacterium | reverse complement strand
GAGTTGAACGCCGAGCGCGACAGCATGTGCACCTCGTCGATGATGTAAACCTTGAAGCGCCCGGACACCGGCAGGTATTGCGCCTGGTCGAGCAGGTCGCGCATCTCTTCGACCTTGGTATTGGTCGCCGCGTCCACTTCGAGCATGTCGACAAAGCGGCCTTGATCGATTTCCATGCAGGCAGTGCAGACGCCGCAGGGCGTGGCGGTAATACCCGTTTCGCAATTTAGCGCCTTCGCCATGATGCGCGCGATGGTCGTCTTACCGACGCCACGGGTGCCGGTAAAAAGATAAGCGTGATGCAGGCGTTGCTGCGTCAGCGCATTGGTCAGCGCCTTCACAACATGCTCCTGACCGACCAATTGGCCAAAAGTCTTAGGCCGCCATTTGCGGGCGAGAACTTGATAACTCATAGTGCAAATTCTAACAGATAAGACTTTCGCTCTAGGCCATTTGCCCTATTTACGCACGATTGCTCGCGGCCTATCGTGACATCAACAAATGACGTTTCTGTGATTTAGGTTGTGATCGGTGCCGAATATGATTTTATTAACAAGTGTTACAGCGGCTGTTTGGCCGTAGACAACACAGAACTCGGCACAGCGATTGCTTAGTTGTAAGTGCGGCCGCCTAGACCGCTTACCAAGGAGTTCATATGAGTAGCGCGCTTGGGGTTAGGAAATACTGGTTTTATGTTCTGGCTTGTTCCGTCCTGGGACTGGCTATCTCATTGAATGTAAATGCGGAAGTCGATCGCGCCACGCTGGCCAAAGTCAGCGCCAGCCTGGTCAAAGTTCAAGTAGATTTGGCCAACGGCGGCATCGGCATCGGCACCGGCGTGGTAGTCGCGCGCAGCAAGGTCATTACCAATTGCCATGTCATTAAAGAGGCGGAGCGCATCCAATTGGTGCAAGAAGGCATTCAGTGGAACGTGATTGCGACGTCAAACGACATGCATCACGATCTGTGCTTACTCACGGTTCCAGGCCTTAATCTGCCCGCTATCAAGCTGGGCTCCACCGAGCAACTGAGCGTGGGTGACGAGGTGGCCGCGGCAGGGTTTGCCTTCGGCTCTCGCGCGCATTATGCACAAGGTAACGTGAACGGGTTACACACCTACGACAGCAGCCGCGTGGTGCGCACCACGGCACAGTTCTATCCGGGTGACAGCGGCGGGGCACTGGTTGACAAAAATGGGCAGTTGGTCGGCATATTGAGTTTCTTCTCAGAAGCTGGAACCGGCAGCTACTTCGCCGTGCCGGTGGATTGGTTTGCCGCGCGCATCGCCAACAGGCAAACCTACAAACCCATCGCGCCCATCGTCGAACTACCGTTTTGGTACCGCCCGTCACTGGCGGAACTGCCGTATTTTCTGCAGGCAGCCAATCTCGAATCCCGCTCACAATGGACATCGCTGATGGACTTAGCGCAAGCATGGATACGCCGCGAACCCAATAATCCCGAAGCCTGGCTGGCACGCGGTAATGCGCTACAAGCGTTAGGGGACTCCGCGAGCGCCGCACAGGCCCACGACCATGCCGCAACCATCTATGCAATCTTGGAACAACGCGCTGCACCGCCGATACTCGCCGCTAAAGCCGTCACGGTTTCGACCCGGGAGTGACATAGCTTATCGTTTTAGTGCCGGATTAGTCATTTCCATCAGACCAGGCCAGGAACCAATACCAGAAATGGTAGGCCCGGAAGAAGCGCAGCGTATTCCGGGGTCATCATCCCCGAGTTGCATTTCATTCCACCCGGGCTACGAATCGGGCGACACAGCATGCCTGAAGAGGCAATATCCATGCGCCTCTCCAGGCAACAAGGTAGGTGGGCACGTTCTTGGTGCCCACGCGGCTGATCTGCGCCGCTTTGCGAATGGCGCTCCCGTCGGGCTCGGGACAGCAGTAACCAATCAAAGGTGGGGGTGGCGAGCCTAACCCCCGGCACTTGCAGTAAATAGCTGTGGCTGCTTGCTTCCGCACCTGACCAATTTCACTACGCTGCAATGCGGGGAGGCCCGCCATAGGTGGTATTAAAGCACTGACGAAGTAATGCAACTGCTTTTTTTTCAGACAGAATGATTATAGCCGGTTATCAATCCGGCTCATAATCAGGTTGCAGCAAACCTGCAAGAATGCCATCAATAGGGCGCTGCTGTTGCGCGCTGGCCAAGGACTTACATGCTCATATTTTGACAACATACGGTGGCAAGGATTGTTGCACACCATGTAGCATATTTGCCGCCTCAGGCTTCAGGTATTCCACCACACCATCACAGCTGATGACAATAGCGGTGCAGGTCTTCTGGGCCAACTCGCGCGCTCGTTGCGCCTGCCAGCAGGGCCGTATTGGAAAGCCGCAAATCTGAATCGCGGGCCTGTTCGCTCGGTTGTTTATTCATGCTCTCTCGCTCCCAGTAATCATGCAGGGCTGCCACGGAGCGCTGCGCGTATCAACCACCACACGGCCCTGATCTTCCGGGTGCATATGTCGGAGCTTTACAAACAATGTGCAACCGGACTCGGAAAACGGCGCGTGCGTCGAACCCGGCGGACTCTTTATGTAACTGCCGGTGCCGTAGTCACCGTGCTCATCCGAAAACACGCCTTCCAAAACGAATACCTCTTCGCCAAAATCATGACAGTGGGCTTTAAAGTGGCACCGGCTCCATAGCGGAAGATGGAAGTCGCGCGCGCGATCTCGCCACCGTCGCGCTCGATGAGGCGGCGTTTTACTAGCGGCTCGGGTGATGCTTCCCATGGTGTGGTTAAAGGGTTTACCTCGCAGCGTTCGGAGAAGTTTATGTTCAACATATGAGGAACACTCGACGTCATTTAAGATGGGTGTGAGTATCGAGACTTAGAGGATCAGCTTACCAGATCCTCGATCGTGGTCACTACTTTAAACTGCACCTGCTCGAAGTTCTTGAAGTGCCGCTTGCCGCACTCGATCCGAAAATCTTCGATTGGGCGCAACAAATCAAGTCGTCCTTCAACGCTGCTGTAGCACACAGGCCGCATGTATTCCTGCAATCCATGCCCGTTACCAAAATCATTGCGCTTGCAAAACCGAGGGAGTCCATGTATTCCGTTTCTTGAGGTGACCCCAAGACGCACCGTACAAGCTTAATCATGACAAGGCTTGTTGTTGTGGTTTGCGTTGGCGCTGGCGCTGGAGTTCCCTGGCGCCTTATTGTAAAGCGACGCGACACAAGCCTCGCATATTCGCGATTCGCCTAGCTGAGCGTATGATATAAAGTGGCTGGGATCGCTTCGTCTACCGGCGCATGGATGTCGGTGATTGTGATGATGCTCTCGTCGGTCGGACCTAGAATCGCATTGTCGCTGGGATAACTTAGG
>JBDSJK010000480.1:0-4671 GCA_039917535.1 Burkholderiales bacterium | reverse complement strand
TGCGAACGCGCTCACCTGATTCGCATCGTCATAGTCAACGGCCACACCAATGATCATCAAGTCTCTGTTTTTACGAGCATTATAGAGCGCCGAAAAATCAGGAATTTCTTCCAAGCAGGGCGGGCACCAGGTGGCCCAAAAATTCACTAACACCCACTTCCCTTTATTGGCGGCCAGCGTGTGAGTCATGCTTCGCGTATCGGTGACGCGAAAGTCCGCGGCGCTTGACAACGGCGCAACAAAAAATGCCAAAACAACAAGCAAAACATGCTGCAAACCGCGACAAATCATGGACTCATCCCTTAAAGTAGCAACCGATAATTAACCTACAAAGACTCGCTTTGCATTAGAATTCTAACAGCTAAGAACTTCACGGAACCAAGGGAGAGTATGTCTTTCAAGTTTTCTGTTCCCACTGCTGATGCGGTCGATGCCGGTGGTTCAATCATGAGCGCAAAGCAGGCGTCGGCCTGGCTCGACACGCTTGCCAACGAGCCACCGGTGGAATCAGCTCGCAGCATCTATACCGCGCTCTACGGCGCGAATCGTACTCGTTTGGACGACGATGACCGCTTCAAGTTGCTTGAGGTCTATGGAAATAAGCTCGCGGAGGTGCTCAATCAACTCGGCAGCGAGTACAGTGAGGTACGCCTGCCGCTCACGGAAGAAGCGCGCGAAGCAGCCAATCTTAGTCGTGATCTGTTGATCGAATATGCCTACGGCTACAAGATCATCCTTCTGGAAAAAGCCAACAAGTTGTTGATGTTCACTGCCAAACGTCAACTACCGACATTGCTGCATCGCGCGATGCGCGGTCTGTCGGATCTACTGACGCTTTCCTACAAAACCTATACCCCCACTCCGGCGGGGGTATGGCACGAAATCCATCAAATTTTTCACTACGCGCAATTTCATAATCTGCAAGACTTGCCCGTGGAAGAAGGCTCGGCGACAGCGTCCACCGTCAGCATAGTATACAAACAGGCGTTGTTGCTCGCACTAGCAGATCCCTACCGTCTCATGCCCGGCGAAGTTGACAAGGTCGATAAGATCATCGGCCACTTCAGCGGCGGCGCCATCATCATGCCTTATTCAGCCGAACTGTCTGGGGCGGGATTATTCTTGATTCAAAGCGACGCGGACCGCGCGCCCAAAGCCCTAGCAAGCATTACTAACTTCAATCCCGCGCCCATCGACAAAGTCATCAGCACGGCGAATCTTGCCTTCACGCTAACCGAGCTAATTGCGCAGTTGGACTCTGGTACAGCAACCAAAACGCTGAATTTGCCACTGGTCGCCACAGGTGCCCAGGTTAGTGGTCTATTGCGTCGTCTATCCAGGGCGTGGAGTTCGCCGCCGAAGCGCGCATTCAATCGCCAGCCCACTCAGGCCGTGGCGGATATTTGTGCCGGTATCCAGGTGTTGAATTTTTATCTTACGGTAGAAAACGATCCCCGCATGGCCGCGGAACGGCAGCGTTTGCTCGCCGCTTCGACCCTGTCATTGCGTGTCGCCGATGGCAGATCGGCTGCGAACGTTAAGAATGAGTACCAAGTCAGCTCTTGTGAAATCCTAAATCAAAGCGCCAGCGGGCTCGCATTGCGCAAATCGCCTGAAGCCAAGCCGCTGGTCGCAGTCGGTGAAATTATTGGCGTACGCTTACCGGATAAATCGTCCTGGAACGTGGGTGCGGCGCGTTGGGTTCAGTCGAACGACGCACAAGAAATCGATCTAGGTATCCAACTGCTGGCGCCCACTGGCGTGCCGCTGATGATCGAGCCCGCTACAGGCCCGATGGTGCGCAAACAGGCCGCAATCTTACTGCCAGGCATGGAAGCCCTGCGCCAAGCCTCGACCATACTCGCACCGCGCGATACGTTCAGGGAAGGCATGGAATACAAGCTCGAACGGCATGATCGCATTGACCGCATCAAAGCGACGCGACTGGTGGAACAAACGACCCACTTTGATCTATTCCAGTTCACCGCGGCTTAGCGCCCATGAGCGGCGAAGTGCTGGTGCTGTATTACAGCCAAACGGGCGGTGTCAAAAATCTGGCGCAACTGGTGGCGCGAGGCATCGAGCAAGTTCCCGGCGTGAAAGCGCGTCTGCGCACCGTGCCGAAAGTCGCGCCCGTCACCGAAAGCATCGCACCCGCGGTGCCCGAGCTAGGCGCGCCCTATGCGGAATTAAAAGATCTACAGCAATGTATCGGCATCGCGCTGGGTTCGCCAACGCGGTTCGGCAACATGGCGGCGGCGCTGAAATATTTCTGGGACGGCACCAGCGAGCTATGGCTCAACGGCGCGCTAGCCGGTAAGCCCGCGGCGTTGTTTACGTCAACGGGCACGCTGCACGGTGGCCAGGAATCCACTTTGTTGTCTATGATGTTGCCACTGCTGCACCACGGCATGGTGATCGTCGGTTTGCCCTATACGGAAGCGTCCTTGGCGACGACCGCCGGCGGAGGCACTCCCTACGGCGCAAGCCATGTCTCTGGATTGAGCAACGATCGCGCCATCGGCGACGACGAGAAAAAACTCGCCATCGCGTTGGGTAAACGTTTGGCGGAAATGGCTCTGAAGCTTATATCAACTTAACTTCGTATTTCAGATGCCATAGACAGTCAATGCGATGACCAGGCGTATCGCCGACTCAGCAAATCGTTCGGCACTCAACAACGGGTCAGCGTTTCTCTGTTGAAGCGATAGGTTTACTCTTGGCGTCGAGGATTTTATCTTTGGGCGGCTCTTCCTTGGCCAAAACGGCTTTCACTTTCAACCCCTCCGTCACGTTGTCGCGCGGGTTAATGACGATTTTGTCTTTGTCCGTTAAGCCTTCGAGCACTTCCATCGCTTTGCCCAAATCCCGTCCCAACTTGACCTTGCGTACCTGTAGTTGCTCGTTGTCAGCGACGGTCACCACCTGCGCGCCGTCGCCGCGAATCAATACGCTGGCGATCGGCACGACCAAATTGGGATTATCGTTGACTAGATGGAACTTCACTTGCCCATACATGCCCGGCGTAAGGGCAGCTTCGCGATTGGCGACTTCCAGTTCGACCACCATGGTCCGCGTGGCTGCATCAAACGCCCCGGCGCTCCGGGCAACGTTACAGAGGA
This sequence comes from Burkholderiales bacterium, assembly GCA_039917535.1. Lineage (GTDB taxonomy): Bacteria > Pseudomonadota > Gammaproteobacteria > Burkholderiales > JALYOK01 > JBDSJK01. The sequence goes on along the minus strand of JBDSJK010000480.1, from coordinate 1,549 downwards.
ATTTTTTGTCCGGCATTTCCGGGATCAGCAATTCGCCCTCTGAACCTTCCTTGATGAGCCGCATGTGACTTTGCGGCACGCTGACCGTCACCCGCAAGGTGTCCGTCTGCACCAGCTTGAATAGCCAGATGCTGTTGGTGCTGCTACCGGCGATGATCATTGCGCCAACGTCGATATTGCGCGCGACGATGGTGCCGGAGAAGGGCGCCAATACTTGCTGGTAGGCCTTTAGTTGCTGGAGACGCTTGATCTGCGCGGTGTTTGCCCCTAGATCGGCTTGTAAGACCTTTACCGCGCCGTTCTTTTCTTCGACCTCTTGTTGCGACACCGCGTTTTCTTTGGCCAGCCTGCGGTAACGCTCCGCCGTCTGTTTCGCTAGGTCGAACTTAGATTGGATTTGCCGCTCATTGGCTTTAGTCTGTTCGATCTCGCGATCCGCTTCCGGTGCGTCCACCTCGGCGAGCAAATCGCCTTGCTTCACTTTCGCGCCTATGTCCACCGCAACGCGTTTAACGTAGCCGGTGGTGCGTGAATAGATCGTCGTTTCCTGCAGCGGGTGCAGGCTTGCGGGCAAGATGAGATTCGCTTTGCTGTCGCCGCGCTTGGCGAGCACATAGGTAACAGTCGGGAGCGCATCAATCCCACTTTCCGCGCCGGGTTCCGTGACCTTACTCGCCTGCACGCGCGGCCATACGCCCAGCCCAAGCACCACGCCCAACGCAACCACCGCGGCGACAATGAACTTGATGTTGGCGGCGCCGTGCAGATAACGCGGCGGCTTAGCGGCGAACTTCAGCCTGTTGCTAGTTGGGTCACGGCGCATATCGTCCTCCCTCGCACGTTGTCGTGCATAATTGTCATAATACTGTAATAATTTTGTAACATAACCGGGCCAGCAATACAACTCGGGCGCATCGGGGGACGTATGTGGTTTGTTAGGTGGGCGTTGCAAAAGCCCTATACCTTCGTGGTCATGGCCTTGCTTATTTTGCTGCTGGGCGTGCTGTCGATTCTGCGCATGCCCAAGGACATCTTTCCCCAAATCGCCGAGCCCATCGTCACGCTAATTTGGCAGTACGTCGGCATTCCCGCCGAGCAGTTCTCCAAGCAGGTCACGACTTTTAGCGAGCAGACCATTTCCTCAACGGTGAGCAACTGGCGCCGCATCGAGTCGAACACGATTTACGGCAAAGACGTGATCCGCATTTATTTTCATCCTAGTGTGCGCATCGACCAGGCCGTATCGCAAATCACCGCCACCTCGCAGACCATCACCCGGCGCATGCCGCCCGGCATGACGCCACCGCAGATCGTGCAGTACGACGCATCGAGCGTGCCGATCATGCAGATCGCCTTGGGCAGCAGCACCCTATCGGAGGCGGAGTTGTACGACTATGGCGCATTCCTTGTTCGCGATCAGCTTGCGCCGGTACAGGGCGCGACGGTGCCCCTACCCTACGGCGGCCGGCCGCGATTGATCATGATCGATCTTGACCCAATGCGATTGCAGAGTAAAGGATTGACCGCGCTGGATGTGAACAGCGCGCTG
>JBDSJK010000479.1:0-4506 GCA_039917535.1 Burkholderiales bacterium | reverse complement strand
TTGTATGCGGAGGCCATCGCCGCGATGCGCAGCGCCTCGGTGATACCGCCGGTCTTCGAGATGTCGGGCTGCAGGATCGTGATGGCGCCGTCTTCGATCACGCGCGTGAACTCGAACCGCGTGTAGTGGTTTTCGCCGGCCGCGAGCGGCACGCTGCTGAACGTTGAAGCAAGCTCGTAGCTTTTATGATCGTGCGGCGGAAACGGCTCTTCGAGCCAGCCGACGTTCAGATCTTCCATTGCCGGCATCACGGCGCGCGCATCTTCGACGCTGTAGCCGATATTGGCGTCGGCGAGAATAACGATGTCTTCGCCGAACGCCTTACGCACTGCGGCGATACGCTCGAGATCGCGCTTCGGTGAGTCGCCGACGCGCAGCTTCAGCGCTTTATAGCCGGCTTCGAGATGCGGGCGCGCTTCGGCGATCAGCGCCTTCGGGTCCTGGTAGCCGAGCGACACGCCACCCGCATACGCGGGTATCGGCTTGGAGCTGCCGCCCAGCAATTTGTACAGGGGCCAGCCGACCGCTTTGCCGCGAATGTCCCACAGCGCCTGGTCGATGCCGCTCATCGCGAGACAAGTACCCGCGCCCATGCCGTGGCTCGCGAGCTGCTTGTCGTAGATTTTTTTCCAAACGCCGACCACGTCCGCGGCGTTCATGCCGAGGATGAGTTGCCGGAGCGTGGTGTTGACCAGATGCGCGACCGCGCCCGGCGCGCGGCCGTGGTGCGATTCGCCGTAGCCGACTAGCCCGCTCGCTGTGGTGACTTTGACAATTACGGCATCGCGCTTGATGGTACGGCCAACGCCCAACGTCACGCCGTCTTTCACCGGGAATGACGTCGGGATGGCGAGTATGTCGATGATCTTGTGATCGGTTGTCATGGATATTTATTCGGGGGAATATTTGCAAATTGGCCACGCCAGTAGCAAGGTGGGGCTTGACTCGTGGCTATGCATGGCCTGGAAGCCGCATAGGTATTGGCTCGCAGGGCAGGTCTTGTAGAATATCCCACGCGTCGGTTTATGTGTGGGTGGTTTTAAACTTGGCAGCCAACGCCTCCGCGCCTCGCGCGAGTAGGCCGATATCCGAACCCACCGCGACGAACAAACAGCCCGCATCGAGCCATTTGCGCGCGTCCGCTTCCACACCCATCACGATGCCTGCGGCTTTATTCGCCTTGTTGATGTGAACCACGGCATCCGCAATTGCCGCTTGCACTTCGGGGTGACTTGGATTCGTCAGATGACCGAAGTCGGCAGCCAAATCCTGCGGACCGATGAACACGCCATCAACACCCGGCGTCGCGGCAATGGCGTCGAGTTGCGTCAATGCACTGCGGGTTTCCACCTGCACCAGCACGCAGATTTGCTCGTTGGCATTCTTGTGGTAATCCTTAACGCGGCCAAAGCGATTCGCACGGATCGTCGTCGCCACACCGCGCGTGCCTTCCGGCGGATATTTGCAGGCTGCGACGGCGCGTTTTGCTTCCTCGGCATTTTGCACGAAGGGGATCAACACCGTCTGCACGCCGATGTCGAGCACGCGCTTCAACAACACCGCGTCGTTCCACGCCACGCGCACAATCGACGTGGTCGCCGATTCCATCATCGCTTGCAGTTGTTGATGCACCATCGGCGGATCGTTTGGCGAGTGCTCGGTGTCGATCAGTATCCAATCGAATCCGGCCCCGGCGATTACTTCCGTAGCATAGTGGCTGGAAAGGCTGGCCCAGAGTCCGATTTGCACTTGTCTGGCGCGCAAGCCCTGTTTAAAGCGGTTGATGGGATGGTTCATATTTCCTCAGCGGTTATTTACGAGGTCCTTCCCCTTCAAGGGGAAGGGCAGGGATGGGGATGGGTCTCCAGCGCACGCCATATAGCTTCCTTGACGTTTTCAAACTCACCCATTATTTGATTGTTCCAAAATCTAAGCACGGTAAAGCCTGCTAATGCAAGCGCCTTTGTTCTTTGTTGATCGTAGGCGGCGGTGTCCCTATGTTGCGAGCCATCCAACTCAACCACGAGTTTGCTTTCCAAGCATACAAAGTCAAGAATAAAATTTTCGAATGGATGTTGTCGCCGAAATTTGTGTCCACTCATCTGACTCAATCGCAACGCGGACCATAGTTTACGTTCGGCTATGGTCATGCTACTGCGCAGTTGGCGCTGTCGTTTGCTGTTCGCAATTTTGACATTTGTTTAACCGCGCATGCGATTGACCCATCCCCACCTTGATCCTCCCCTTGAAGGGGAGGCGAGTTACTCATTATCGTCTTAGAAATTAATGTATCTCTGGCTCCGGAATAGCCTTCCCGCCATGCAGGAAATCAAAATCGCAACCTTGATCCGCTTGCGTCACGTGCTGCGAGAAAATCTTTCCATAACCGCGCGGGTAGATGATTTCCTCTTGTTTCCAACCGGCGCGGCGGCGCGCTAGTTCTTCGTCGGATACGTGCAGTTGTAGTTTGCGGGCAGGCACGTCGAGCTCGATGATGTCGCCATCTTGCACGAATGCCAACGGCCCGCCGACGAAGGATTCCGGTGCCACATGTAAAACACAAGTCCCGTAGGAAGTCCCGCTCATACGGCCGTCGGAGATGCGCACCATGTCGCGCACGCCCAGCGCGAGTATTTTTTTCGGGATCGGGAGCATGCCCCATTCTGGCATCCCCGGTCCGCCCAGTGGCCCGGCTTTTTGTAGCACCAGCACCGAGTCCGGCGTGACCGGTAGATTGGGATCGTCGAGCCTGGCGTTCATGTCGTTGTAGTCTTTGAACACGACGGCAGGGCCTTTGTGTTTAAGCAGTTTTGGATCAGCGGCCGTGTGTTTGATGACCGCGCCTTGCGGTGCGAGATTGCCGCGCAACACTGCCAGCCCGCCTTCGGGGTTGAGCGGTTTGTCGCGGGTGGCGATGACATCATCGTTGTAGACGGCGCCGCGGGAAATATTTTCACCGATGTTTTGGCCCGTGACGGTGACGCAGTCCAGGTGCAACAAATCTTTCAGCCGCGACATGAGGCCAGTCAACCCTCCCGCGTAGTAAAAATCTTCCATCAAATATTTGCCCGACGGGCGGATATTGGCGAGGAAGGGTGTGCGTCGGGAGAGTTGATCGAAATGGTCGATGTCCAGCTTCGCGCCGTTGAGCGTGGACAAACGGCCCGCCATGGCGATGAGGTGGATGATCGAGTTCGTTGATCCACCGAGCGCCATTGCCACCGTGACGGCGTTCTCGAATGCTTGGGTCGTCATGATGTCGCTGGGCTTTAAATTCTCCCACACCATCTCGACGATGCGTCGCCCGCTCTCGGACGCTAAACGGCTATGACTGGAATCCGGCGCCGGGATTGACGATCCGCCCGGCAGCGTCATGCCTAACGCCTCGGTCGCGGACGCCATACTCGACGCCGTGCCCATGGTCATACAGGTGCCGTAGCTGCGCGCGATGCCACTTTCGATTTCTTCCCAATCTTTCTCTGTGATGTTGCCCGCGCGTTTTTCCGTCCAATATTTCCACACGTCGGTACCGCTACCGAGATTGTTGCCGCGCCAGTTGCCGCGCAGCATCGGCCCGGCGGGAACGAAGATCGCCGGCAGGTTCATGCTCGCCGCGCCCATAATCATGGCGGGCACGGTCTTATCGCAGCCGCCCAGCAACACCGCGCCATCGATGGGGTTGGCACGCAGCAACTCTTCCGTTTCCAGCGCGAGCAAATTGCGGTACAGCATGGTCGTCGGCTTCATGTGGATTTCGCCCAGCGACAGCGCCGGCAATTCCACCGGGAAGCCACCGGCCTGCCACACACCGCGCTTCACCTCGTCGGCACGAATGCGAAAGTGCGCGTGACACGGATTCATATCGCTCCAGGTGTTGAGAATGGCGATGATGGGCTTGCCGGCGAAATCCTCACGGCTAAAACCCATCTGTAGCGTGCGCGAACGATGGCCGGAGGAGCGCATATCTTGCACGCCATACCAGCGGTGACTACGAAGGTCTTCGGGTTTTTTACGGGCCATAGTATAGTGTTTAGAAGTTAAATTAAAAGCAGTTGGCTAACGTGCTATTAGGGAGCACATCAATCAATTTGCGCACCTGAATCTTTTACTACCTTAGCCATCTTGTCGGTTCGTTCCTTTACAAACGCGGCAAACTCCGCCGGTGATGAGATAGCGATGTCCGCACCTTGTTTCGCGAGCATTTCTTTGATCTCCGCGGTCTGCAGAATCTTGTTCAATTCTCTATTGAGTCGCTCGACAATTTCTAACGGTGTTTTCGCCGGCGCGAGCAAGCCGAACCAGGCGCTGATTTCGTACCCGGGCACGCCAGCTTCTTGCACGGTTGGAACATCAGGCAGGGCGGCCGAGCGCTTGGGTGTGGTCACTGCGAGGACGCGCAGTTTGCCCGATTTGATGTGGCTCATGGACGAGGTGATGTTGTCGAACATGATGTTGACCTGGCCGCCGATTAAGTCCGGCAGCGCTTGTCCAGCGCCCTTGTAGGGC
>JBDSJK010000478.1:0-5622 GCA_039917535.1 Burkholderiales bacterium | reverse complement strand
GGCCACGGCCCATGACTTGTCGCGCTTGGTGCAAGCAGCCTACGCATACGAACTAATACGCAATTTTTCCACCACCCCCGTGCTCGCCGTCGAGGGCCCGCGCGCACGGCGCGTGACATTTTTCAAGAATACCAATCGCCTCACCCGTGACGGCGACTGGCAAATCGGCCTGAGCAAAACCGGTTTCATCAACGAAGCGGGCCAATGCCTGGTAATGCAAGCCACCATCGCGGCAAAACCCGTCATCATCGTGTTGCTCGATTCCCATGGCCACAACGGCCGCATCGACGATGCACGACAAGTGCGGGATTGGTTGTCGAGCAAACCGCGATCCTACGCAGCAAATTTGTAGCGCACCATAGCTGAAAGGCTTATGGATACTGGCTCTCAGGCCAGGGCATCGCCACAAGCCAAGCGGGCAGCGGCCCTTGGCGAACCACCAAGTTGTAGCAAATCCTAACCTTTAACTCCTCACGCCTCACCCCTCGCTGTCCTAATACCCAAGCGGTATAATCGTTCTAATCACGACAAAAAACTTGCCCGAGGAACCCAATGTCAAATATCGAATCCGTATCCAACGAAAGTCGCATCTTTCCACCCCCGGAAGGGTTCGTTAAACAAGCCAACATCTCCGGCATGGCGGCCTATCAAGCCCTGTGCGACGAAGCGGCGCGGGACTATACCGGCTTTTGGGCGCGGCTTGCGCGGGAGAATTTGCTTTGGCACAAGCCTTTCACACAAGTTTTGGATGAATCCAACGCGCCCTTTTATCGGTGGTTCCACGACGGCCAGCTAAACGTTTCCTACAATTGCCTCGACCGCAATCTGCAAAATGGCAACGCCGACAAATTAGCCATCATCTTCGAAGCCGACGACGGCGCGGTCACGAAAGTGACTTATCAAGCGTTATACCACCAGGTTTGCCAATTCGCCAATGGCCTCAAATCACTCGGTATCAAAAAAGGCGATCGCGTAATCATCTACATGTCCATGTCCGTGGAGGGCGTGGTTGCCATGCAGGCTTGCGCGCGCATCGGCGCGACTCACTCGGTGGTGTTCGGGGGTTTCTCCGCGAAGAGTTTGCATGAACGCATTATAGACGCGGGCGCCGTAGCGGTGATCACGGCCGACGAGCAAATGCGCGGTGGCAAGGCGTTGCCGTTGAAGTCGATAGTCGACGAGGGGATAGCTCTGGGCGGCTGTGATTCGCTCAAGCACGTTGTGGTATACAAACGCACCGGCGGCAACATCAACGTCACGGCGGGACGAGACATCTGGCTGCACGAACTTGTCGCTGGAAAAGCAGATAGCTGCGAACCGGAATGGGTCGACGCCGACCATCCGTTGTTTGTCCTGTATACCTCGGGTTCGACGGGCAAGCCGAAAGGCGTGCAGCATTCGTCCGCCGGCTATTTGTTGTGGGCGGCGCTGACTATGAAGTGGTCCTTCGACATCAAGCCCAACGATATATTTTGGTGTACGGCGGACATCGGCTGGGTGACGGGGCACACCTACATTACCTATGGCCCGCTGGCCGTGGGCGCGACGGAGATCGTATTTGAAGGCGTGCCGACTTACCCCAACGCGGGGCGTTTCTGGGAAACCATACAGAAGCACAAGGTCAGCATTTTCTATACCGCGCCGACGGCCATCCGCTCGCTGATTAAAGCGTCCGAAGTCACGCCAACCTTCGCGCCTAAAAACTATGACCTGTCGAGCCTGCGGCTACTGGGCTCCGTAGGTGAACCGATCAATCCGGAAGCCTGGATGTGGTATCACAACAACATCGGCGGCGGGCGTTGCCCCATCGTGGATACGTTCTGGCAGACAGAAACCGGTGGTCACATGATTACGCCGCTACCGGGTGCCACGCCGCTGGTGCCCGGTTCCTGCACCTTGCCATTGCCGGGCATTATGGCGGCGATTGTCGACGAAGCGGGGCATGATCTACCCAACGGCCAAGGTGGAATTCTGGTGGTGAAACGTCCCTGGCCTTCCATGATCCGCACCATCTGGGGCGATCCCGAACGCTTCCAGAAAAGCTACTACCCGGAAGAACTCGGTGGAAAGCTCTATCTCGCTGGCGACGGCTCGATCCGCCATAAGGAAACCGGCTACTTCACCATTACAGGCCGCATCGACGACGTGCTCAATGTGTCCGGCCACCGTATGGGCACCATGGAAATCGAGTCGGCGCTCGTTGCGAATCCCATGGTCGCCGAGGCCGCTGTGGTGGGCCGCCCCGACGATCTCACCGGCGAAGCAATCTCTGCTTTTGTTGTGCTGAAACAAGCGCGCCCAACAGGCGACGCGGCGTTGAAAATCGCCAAGGAATTGCGTGACTGGGTAGGCAAGGAAATCGGCCCGATTGCCAAGCCTAAAGAGATTCGTTTCGGCGATAACTTGCCCAAGACACGCTCTGGCAAAATCATGCGACGTTTGTTGCGCGTAATCGCCAAGGGCGAAGAAATCACCCAAGACGTGTCGACGTTGGAAAATCCGGCGATACTGGATCAACTGAAACAGAGTCTCTAGCCGGTTGAGCACGCTTAGTAGGTATCTTGCCAAAGAGGTGGTGGCCGGCACGGGGATTGTGCTGATGGCGTTGTTGATGCTGTATGCGTTTTTCGATGTCATCTTTCAGCTTCAGGATCTTGGCAAGGGCAGCTACCGATTGCCACAGATTTTTTTATACGTATTGATATCCTTACCGGGCCATGTCTACGACCTATTCCCCATCGCTGCGCTGATCGGTACGATCTTTGCGCTGACGCAGTTATCGACTCATTCGGAACTCACCGTGATGCGCGCGTCGGGCTATTCACTCGGCGCGATGATGCTGGCGTTGATCGCGGTTGGAGTCGTGTTCGCAACGATCAACTTTTTGTTTGGCGAAGTCATAGCGCCCTACGCGGATCGCTTCGCACAACGCTTTCGCCTGCAAGCCATGAGCGCGCTGGTGACACAGGAGTTTCGTTCGGGACTGTGGGTGAAAGATGCGAAGACATTTGTGAATGTGCAAGAAATGCTGCCCGACACCACGTTACGCAACCTGAAAATCTATGAATTCGATGACAGTCACCGGCTGAAAAGCATCAGCCTTGCCAAACGCGGCGAGTACAGCGGCAAGAACGAATGGCAGATCCGCGACGTAGACCAAACCCTATTCCAAGGTAACAGCGTGGCCCTGAAGAAGCTTGCCGCCGCCACTTGGACTTCCGTGGTAACGCCAGAGATCTTGTCGGTGTTGCTGGTCGTGCCGGAAAATATGTCGGTGTGGAATCTTTTTACCTATATTGATCATCTGCGCGAAAACCACCAGAAAACCACCCGTTTTGAAATTGCCAAATGGTCCAAACTCATCCATCCCTTTGCACTGATCGTGATGATGGCCATCGCGCTACCGTTCAGCATTTATCAGAGGCGTAGCGGCGGCCTGAGCGGCAAAATCTTTACCGGCATTATGCTGGGTATCGGCTTTTACCTCCTCAACCGCCTGTTCGCCAGCCTCGGCGTGATCAACGATTGGAGCCCGCTGCTCAGCGCGGCGCTACCCACTTTACTATTCTTGACGCTGGCGGTTGGGATGATGATGCGGGTTGATCGGCATTAGGAGAATTTGCGCTGCATGACGTCTGCCTGTAGAGCCAATACCAGAGCGCATCTCAGGCAGTATGCTGCCACAAGCCAATATCCATGGGCATTCTGGCGCGGTCTACTTTTTACTTTCCAGCAGCACAACGCGCGATCCCGTGAGGCGATCATGAAGAAATTGCTTCTCGCGGACGACCCATGCCCACCAAAATGTGACGCCACTCAAAGTGAGCCCGCGCAGGGTGGGAAGAGCCTGTGAATCCCTCCCCAACCGCCCCAATCATTTCTCTAATCATTTCCTTCTTTCGCCAAATGCCAATCCGGTCCCATCGGCATCACCCTGCGCCCAACCGGCACCATACAATCCGAGCCGCCCATAGCGATGAAACGAAGAATGGGGCCAATCGACCGGCGCGGCCACACAGCCGTGTTTGACGGGATTGTAATGGATGTATTCCACGTGGCGGCGTCAGTCTTCGTCATCGCATAGAGCATGTTCCCAACAGCGCCGTGGCCACTTGTCCCCCTTCGGGAGAGGCCTCGTCCTCACTGGCTCATTCGGCTACCTGATCGCCGCTGCGTCGCGGGTAACACACGCGAGAAGCCCACTTTGATCAATCTCCAGCGCGTGGAGAAATCCGCATCACCGGGCGGCAGGGTGAAGATAGCGTGCAAGTGATCGGGGCGCACCCCATCACCTCGATGCGAAACGGTTGGCGTTGGCGTACGACACGAATGGTGGCGCGCAATGCGTCAGCGTGGTCCACCAACAATGAACGCCGCCGCTTGGCCAGGTTGACCGTGAAGAAATAACACCTGCCGGGAATGTGGTATCGAACGTAGCTTGGCATGGCACAAAGGGAAACCGCGTCGCTATGGTGTATGAGAAGGCGGTGGGGTTCGCAGGCTCATCCCACCCTACGCGGGCTAACCCGTTACCTAATGCAATTCAAGGGCCCGGAAGAAGTGCAACGTATTCCGGGGACGTTGTTCCCCGGATTTCATTTCATCCAGGCTCGCTAAAATTCGATTCCAAATAGGCACCCTGCCAGAAGCCGCGCCCTGTTTGCCTGCTGGCGAGGTATGGCTTACGAGGCAAGTTCCATGCGCCTTCCAGGGCATGCCTTCTGAAAATAATGAGTAGCCGCGTTTCGTCACGGATTGACGTCCAGCGGCACCGCTTCCCCGTCAAGCCCCTCGAAATGACCCCAAACTGTTGCCTATGCCCGACAGCTTATAGCTGGAACGACTTTTGCTTTATTCGGACTTGTCGTCTACGGATCGAGGTCAGTCGTGCAGACGTGGATCGTAATAACCCTGCTAAGTTTAGGCTTAGTTGCGTGCCCGATTTGGGCAGCGCTGCCAAACGGCAGCGTTGCGTCCTACATGGACAACGTCGACCCCCGCCTCTACAAGCCCTTACCTGTTCAGATTCCCGAGCCGGTGCAGGTCGCGCCGCACATCATCGAACTGAGCGCCGAAACCGATGGCCCCGCGCTCCTTGCCCATTACGTCCTGGTCATCGACCAGCGCGACGGCAAAGTTTTATTCGAGAAGAATGCCAACTTCGCCCAGCCCATCGCATCGATCACCAAACTTATGAGCGCGATCGTCGTGCTGGAAAGCGGACAATCGCTGGATGAAGTCATCACTATCTCGCAGAAGGATGTGGATACCATCAAGGGAACCCACTCGCGCTTGAAGCGGGGCGGGCGATTTTCTCGCGGCGAATTGCTGCAACTCATGTTGATGGCGTCGGAGAACCGCGCCGCTTTCGCGCTGGCGCGCAACTATCCCGGCGGAACCGAGCAATTCGTCGCGACCATGAATCGTTATGCGTTGCGTATCGGCATGATGAACACCCATTTCGCCGATGCGGCCGGATTGCATAGCAGCAACGTGGCCACGGCCCATGACTTGTCGCGCTTGGTGCAAGCAGCCTACGCATACGAACTAATACGCAATTTTTCCACCACCCCCGTGCTCGCCGTCGAGGGCCCGCGCGCACGGCGCGTGACATTTTTCAAG
>JBDSJK010000477.1:0-17006 GCA_039917535.1 Burkholderiales bacterium | reverse complement strand
GCATTGCTCACCCGCAAGCCAGAATCCGTGATCCAGCACGCCGACCAAGGCAGTCAATACACGAGCATTGCCTTTGGCGAGCGCTGCAAACGGATGGGTGTGAGGCCATCAATGGGCACGGTCGGTGGTGCATACGACCCCCCGCCCATCGCGGATAAAATCGGTGGCACGGGTAAAGCCGCCTACCTAACCGTCTGCCTGGATTTGCACAAACAGCCCTGGGCCGTCCGCCTGTTTTGCTTGATACGCGGAAATCGGCTTTACTCACCAGTCTGTAATTTAGTCTACAATAATTGAACAAAAGGCGGTGATGCGAGTCGAAGATAACATGAAGGTTGATGGCCGCACACTGGATCACAAGACGCTGGAAGAAATTCGTTGCATGGCAGTTTGGCGAGTTCGGGAAGGTGAGAAACCTGCTGATGTCATTGCCTCATTCGGGTTGTGTCGCACGACGATTTATAAGTGGTTGAAAGCGACGAGCGGACGCGGGCGTGGTCTGAAAGCGTTGCGCTCCACGCGTGGAACAGGACGCCCACGAAGCCTCACGCCAGCGCAAGAGCGCCAAGTATTTCGCTGGATAAACGGGCGAAATCCGTTTCAGTACGGACTGGATTTCGGGTTGTGGACGCGCCAGATTGTCTCGACTCTGATCGAGGAAAAGTTCGGTGTGCGCAGGGGTGTTACGGCCGTGGGGGCTATGTTGGCCAAGCTTGGGCTGACCCCGCAAAAGCCGTTACAGCACGCCTACCAACGTGACCCGCAGGCCGTCGAGCGCTGGCAGCGTGAGCGTTTCCCCGCCATTGCCGGCGCGGCCAAGCGTCAGAGGGCACAGCTATTCTTCTGGGATGAGTCAGGTTTTCGAGCCGACTCGGTACACGGCAAGACTTGGGGTGTTCGCGGCAAAACCCCGGTCGTACAACGCCCGGGGCAGCGTCAGTCGATATCGGCCGCCTCGGCCGTGAATGCGCGAGGCGGTTTTTGGTTTCAAACCTACCCGGGCGCTTTGAGCGGGGAGTTGTTCGTTGCACTCCTCAAGCAAATGATGCATCGTCGCAGGATTCCCGTTCATCTGATCATTGACGGGTTGCCTGCGCACAAGAAGGCCTGGGTGCGTGACTACGTCAAATCTACCCAAGGCCGACTGACTTTGCATTTCCTACCTGGCTACGCGCCTGACCTGAATCCCGACGAGCGGGTAGGGAGCCACATCAAGCGCACCGGCACGGCACGCAAACCGCTCAAGGCAGGCGAACACTTGAAAGCGCGCATAGGTTCCCAACTTGCCGCCGTGCAAAGCAATCCAAAGCTTGTAAGATCATTCTTCAAAGCTCCGTCTGTAGCCTATATTACGGACTGATGAGTAATATCTCGCGCTCCTCGCGCAGCACCACAACTTCTTTCTTGAGCCGACTCAACTCCGCCTCAAGCTCGCTGACCGGCACCAAACGCTTGGCGTCGACGGCGCCAAGCTTGCCCGCTCGAGCAAGAACAACCCAGCTGCCCAACGTTTTGCTGGATATCTTGAGCAGCCGACCCACCTCGCTTTGGCTGAGCCCTTGCTCGATTACAAGCTGGACCGCTTCGGCTCTAAATTCCGCCTTAAAAACTTGCTTCGCTATTGCTTCCATTACAGATCTCCATGGTTAAGAAAGAATTAAACCATGGCGTCCGTTTTGGAGAGCCCCTTCCAGAAACTGCTGTGGTACTTGGCGGACTTAAATCGCCGCATGCGTCGTTCTCGCTCTCGAGTGGGTGGGTGAGAGTTCTCTGCTCGATTATTGAGTCTCTTGTCTTGTCGATGTTCAACGCTGGGCATCATGTCCTGTTTCGCCGCTGCGTAGCTCTTGAGCTTGTCGGTCTTGATTATCCTCGGTACATAGCATTGGCCCTTTAGCAACTTCCGAAAGAAGCGCTTGGCGGCTGTCTTATCCAGTCGTGATTGAAACAGAATATCCAATACGTCGTAGTCCTGATCCACGGCGCGCCAGAGGTAGTGTTGGATTCCATTAATCTTGGCGAACACTTCATCTAGAAACCACTGATCGCCTGGACGGGCCATTCGATGGCGTAGTCGCTTAGCGCAGGCACGACCGAACTTTTGTGACCACTCGCGTATCGTTTCATAGCTAACAATCACGCCGCGCTAGGCCATCACTTCTTCGACGTCGTAAAACTGAGTGTAAAGCTATAATATAACTATACGCAATGACTGATGACTTCAACGGGGAAGCGAGGGCGCAAATAGAGCGAATCGGTATTCATCGTGGCATTACAACATCGTCGAGTTAAGCTGACAATACCCGGTTACGGCCTACAGGATTTTCTTCTGCAGAACCCGTATCATAAATGACTCTTTCTCGTGCCGTTGGTCCAGCCTCTCTCCCGTTCCCATGTATCGCCCGCGCGAGTAGAGCAGCGGCTCGCGCTCGGTCTGGTCATAGGAAATCACTTCGCCGACCAAGATGATGTGATCGCCGCCGGGGTAGCGAAACGTATTGCGGCAAATGAAACTGGCCGCCACGTCCTCGAGTAGCGGCACACCGGCGAGACCTTCACGCACCTTCACGCCAGCAAACTTGTCACCACCAGATGTGGCAAACCGCTCGGAGATGTGGATCTGATCCTCCGCTAGGATATTCACGGCAAAGTGCGAAGCTCGTTCAAAAATTTCGAAGCTCACTGCAGTCAACGCCAAGCTCCAGAGCACCAATGGCGGGGAAAGGGACACCGAACTGAAAGAATTGACGGTAAGTCCGGCTAGTTCGCCGTCGTGACTGCGAGTCGTGACGACGGTCACACCCGTTACAAAACTTCCCAATGCGCGGCGCAATGCCCTAGGGTCAATGGCGTGATTGGTCACGCCGCAACGCCGATAGAAGGCTGCACTGCTTCGAGCGTTGGCCAGATGTGTGTCATGAATTGTTCGAGTTCCCAGATCACTTCGTCTTTGGGTTGCTGCGCGTAGTGCCAAATGAGCGTCAAGTATTCGCACGGCACTTTCGCCCATTCCTGCTGGAACAGCGTGCGCGCTTGTTCGAGCGTGCCGCCAAGGAACAGGCCGGAGTCTTTCATGCTCTGCACCCAATCCACGTTGGCCGGCAATTGTGGGAAAAACCGGGAGTAGAAATTCTTATAGATGTCTAGATCGTATTGGACCAGCTTGCGATTGTAGTCTTCTTCGCTCTTGGCGATATGCGGCCAACGCACGCTATTTTGCCGCTGGCCGAATTCGAAGTGAACGCCATGTGTCGCAGCTTCTTCGCAATAGACCTTCGCATATTTTGCCACACCGTCGCCTTTGGAAAAATGCACCACCGTGAAACCATTGCGTGCGCAATAGCGCACCGAAGGCTCGCTGCGGCTGACGGCCACAAAAATCGGCGGGTGCGGGCGTTGATACGGCGCAGGGCAAACGCTGAAGCGGCGCAGCGCGCCCGCGTCGTCGACTTCACATTGACCCCCGGCTTCGCTCGCGATTTCCCGCGCCGGGTAGCCGACGATGCCGGTGTCGAGCGGATAGGGCGCTTGGTAGTATTTTCCGTCTAAGCGCACAGAGTCTTCTTTCCAGCACTGCATCACCATATTGACGCGCTCTTCGAAGATTTGCCGATTACGCTCGTCGTCGTTGCCGCCGTCGGAAAGGGTGGCTTTTGTTTCGGTGAACTGGCCGAGGGTGTTGGTCCAACGTGACTGATAGCCGCGCGCGAAACCGACGAAGTAGCGGCCCTTGGTGATGTGATCGAGAATCGCGGTTTCTTCCGCCACACGAATCGGATCCTGCGTAGCCATCACGTAGCCGAGCGCGCCGACATGGATTTTTTTGAACTGCGACGCCCACCACGCGTTCAAAATGCCGGGGTTAGGCCCAACTTCGTAACCTTCCGAGTGCAGGTGATGCTCGATGGTGCTCGCGCCCCACACGCCCAACTCTTCGGCGGCGCGAATAATGTCGAGCCAATCGTGCAACGCCTTGTGATAAAGGTCGCGGTCTCGGCCCATAGGACGGCGACGCTTGCGATCTTCTTCGTCGGCGGCAGGGATCATCGGGTAGAGTTGGACGATTACTTTTGGGGGCGCCATGGGGTTTCACCTTGTTTAAATTGAGTCACGTAGCTGGACAGTGTATGGCCATGGTCTCGTGGGCATCCAATAGCGTTTAGATATAACGACTATCGTCATGCGTTATGGCCTCGACGTTGTTTCAGGCAGCGCTGGCGCAGCCTGCAAATCCGCTTCCAACATCGCGATGAAACGCGCCGAGGCGACAGTCAGACTCCGCCGTGACGAATGCAACTCGTAGATTTCCATTGCGAGTTGGGGCTCATGGATCGGATTGATCGTGAATCGCTGAGAATCGAACTCGTTGATCAGCGCGACCGTTGGCAAGATCGTCGACCAATCCGAGTGGGCAACGAATTGCAACGTCGCGCTTTGTCCGTCGATTTCCAGCGTTTTGACCGGCTTGAAATCGTCGCGCTGGATGTGTTGGTCAAGTGTTTGGCGAAGGGTATGACTGCGCGAAGGTAGGACGAGTTTGAGGTTAACTACTTCGCTCAGTTTGCACGGTGCAAAGGGTGTGAATAGGTTGCCGCGTCCTGACACCAAAACTAGATTGTCACGGATCAACAGGCGCGAATCCAGCCCGTGGGTGGACGCGGGGCGATTGCAGATGGCGAAATCCACTGCGTCGGACAGCACCCACCCGGCCAGCGTGCCGCTGAGGCCTTCGACGATGCGCACGTCAACGTTCGGATAAGTTTCAGTATAGCGCTTGAGCATCAGTGCCAAGGGCCCGTGACAGATCGAAGGCATGATGCCGGCGGAAATCGCGCCGGCCACCGTCCCGCTGAATTGATACATCTGTTCGCCCATGGTGTCGAGGCGCTTGAGCAGATCGAGGCACAAGCCATAAAAAGTCTCGCCGGCCGGGGTTGGGCTCACACCATGGGCCGAGCGCTCGAACAGCTGGGCGTTGAATTCGCTCTCAATCTGCTGGATGTGAACCGTGAGCGCGGGTTGCGCGATATGTTCGCGCTCCGCCGCTTTGGTGATGCTCCCGGCTTCATAGACCGCGACGAAGGAACGAATTTTGCGAATGTCGAACACGCGGTCGTTATCCTGCCAGATAGCTACGGGCGAGTTTTTCGTCGCTGAGGAAATGCGTCCACTGGCCTGCCGCCACTTCGTGAACGATGCGCCCTAGCGACATCACGTACGCGCGGTCGGTGGTTTGCGCGGCTAGCGCGGCATTTTGCTCGACCAGAACGATGCTCATGCCGCGCGAGCGTAGCGCGCCGATCACCGCCACGACATCTTTGACCACTTTCGGCGCAAGTCCAGTGGAGGGTTCGTCCATGATCAACAGATCCGGTTGCAACAACAACGCGCGGGCAATGGCGACCATCTGCTGCTCGCCGCCGCTGAGCAACTCGACCGGCGCATCCAAGCGCTCCCACACGAACGGAAACATGTGCAGCACATCGTCGAACGAGAAGCGCGGCGCGGCGCGGGCGCCACTTTGCGTCAACGCGAGGGAAAGGTGATTTCTGACGGATAGTTCACCGAACAAATGGCGACCTTCAAGTACGACGGCGATGCCGTGCCGTGTCCTGCTGTACGCAGGCATGGTGGTGAGATCGATTCCGCTCTTTACGATCTTTCCTGCGCGGGTAGCGAGCAGGCCGGCAATAGTGCGCACCAAGGTTGATTTTCCAGCACCATTTGCACCGATGATGGCCACGCTTTCATTGGCCTCGACTTTTATGCTGACATCGCGCAACACGGCTACCTTGCCGTAACCGGCGGCAATGTTTCTCGCTTCGAGTACTGTGGCCATCGCTGTGTCTATGCGCCGAGGTAGGCTTCGCGCACGCGCGCATTTTGCTGGATCGCGGCCAGCGGACCAGTGGCGATGATTTCGCCGAAACACAACACGTGAATGATGCTCGCGGCGCGGACCAACTCCATATCGTGCGAGACGAGCAGGATCGTGATGCCTTCCGCGTTGAGCTGATGCAGCGCCTGCGTAAGCTGGCCGATCTCGTCATTGTTGAGACCGGAGGAGGGCTCGTCCAGCATCAGTAAGCGGGGCTTGCCAAGATAAGCTCGAGCGAGTTCGAGCATGCGTTGTAGTCCGCCGGGCAAACTCTGGGCGTTTTGACTACCCACGTGAGCCAATCCGAAGCGATCAAGGGCGCTGGTTGCCGCTTGGTATGCTTCTCGATACTCGCGTCGTGATCGTCGCGACAGGAACAAGTTGCCGGTTATGCCGGAGCGAGAGTTCTTGTGCAAACCGACCATTAAATTCTCCAGCACCGTCATGCCGCCAAATATCTGTGGCGTCTGGAAAGTGCGAACCAGTCCTCGCCTGCTACGCTCTTGCACTGAGCAGGGAGAGATATCCGTGCCATCGAATGTCATGGAGCCGGACGTGGGTTTGAGAAATCCAGAAATGATGTTGAATAGTGTGCTTTTCCCAGCGCCGTTGGGGCCGATCAAGCCGGCGAATGAGTGGGGAGCGATGTCGAATTGCACATCTTTTAAGACGCGCAAGCCGCGAAAGCTGCGTTGGATATTTCGCACGGAGAGCAAGGCGCTGTTGTCAGCAACGCTCATGCAACCGCCTTACGGCGCAGTAGCCGTTCGAGTGCACCGCCAAGCCCGTGCGGTAAAAATATCACCGCGATAACCAGGGTCATGGCGAACAACACCGAGTGAATTTCGCCGAATCGGCTCAGCGCCTCGGGGACAAGTGTGACGAAAATTGCACCCAGCGCGGGTCCCCAGGAAGTGTGCACGCCACCCAGAACGGCAAGCAGCAGGAAACTGATCGATCGATCCACGCCGAAACTATCCACGCTTACAAAACCGACGTAGTGTGCAAAGAGGCTACCCGCAAGCGAACCGAGAATTGCGCTCAGCATAAACATTTTTACTTTCAGTGCGTGGATCTCCACGCCGGCGACGGCTGCAGCGTCGGGCGCGTCGCGCATCGCCCGCATGGCCAAGCCGTTACGCGAATGGGTGAGATTGTGCTTGAGCCACATGACCAGCACTGCAATCGGCCACACCAGATAATAAAAGCGCTGCGGCGTATCGAGATTCCACCCCAGCAGCGATAACTTTGGCAGCCCACCGATACCTAGCGTGCCCCCGGTGATCCAATCCAATTCCAAGAAAAGCGTCTGGCCGATGAGGCCAAGGGCCAAGGTCGCAAGAGCGAGAAAGTGCCCCGACAGCCGCAATGTGGGCCAGCCAACTGTAAACGCAATCGCCGCGCTCAGCAACGCACCCATGCCGAAACCAACGCCGCTGGGTAAACCGTGCTGGGCACTAAAATAGGCAACACAGTAGGCGCCGATACCATAGAACACACTCTGCGCTAAAGTGACGATTCCGCAATTGCCGAGTAGATAAGACACACCGAGCCCAGCGATGCTGTAAATCCCTGCGAATACGAGCAAATCAACTACGTGCCGGGAAACTAAAACAGGAAGCGCGGCCCACAGCAACACGCCAGCCACTGCCATAAGCACTAAACTTATACGAGGTCGGAGCGTTTTGTGCATCAGCCGCCCTTACGCCCTATGCGGCCCAGCATACCATTCGGTAGTAAGATCATGATGACGATCAAGATTGACAACGCGATCACATCTTTGTAGCCCGAGGACACAAAACCCACTGCGAGCGTCTCTAACAAACCGAGCGTCACGCCACCGAGCATCGCACCGAACGGATTGGTTAGACCGCCCAGAATAGCCGCAGCGAAACCCTTAAGCGTGAGTAGCATTCCCATGTCGTAGCGCACCGTCGTCAGGGGCGTTATCAACATACCCGCCAACCCCCCGATCAATCCGCCAAGGCAAAATGTCGCGGTGCGCATCAGCGGGACGTTAATCCCGGTGGTCGCCGCACCATCGGCGTCGATCGAGGCCGCCATCATCGACAGGCCAACGTGTGTACCCGTGTATAGCCACTTGAGGCCAACCATGACTAGTGTGCTAATGACGATCAGCCAGATCGCATGGACACGGATCGCAGCATCAAAGAAGATCAGTGTCGCTTCGCCGCCTATGCCGGGAAGCAAGCGCGAGTCGCGGCCGACGAAATAAAGGATTAAGGCGGATAGGGTAAACGCAACGCCGAGCGTGAGCAGCAGATAGCTGTCTTCAGTGCCGCCGCGCCTACGCAACGCGCGCACAGGAACAAGTTCGAGAAATAGTCCGATGACGCCGCCGATCACCATTGCGCTCAACATGGCCACGGGCATCGGGATAGGCCAATGGTCGAGCATCAGCACGGTGGCCATGCCGGCTACAGTTGAGAACTCGCCCTGCATGGCGTTGATGACACGCGTGCCGCGAAAGATTACGGCGAGGCCCAATCCGACTAGGCCGTAGACGAAGCCGTTCGTTACGCCCGCGAAAAGAGATTGTACAAATAGCGCGAAGGTCACACCAGGCCTTCGTGTTACCGTGTCTGCTCAGTAAGCGCCAGAGGTGTCGAGGCCTGAGTTACGATGCGTTGTATCGCAACTTTGCGGTACGGACTTTCCCGTCTGGCCGAGCAGAACAAGCGCATAGAGAGTTTTACTTCTTTGGGTTGGTGAAAGGCAGTCGAGTAAATTGACTCTTAACCAATTTCGAATAGGTGTAACTCGACAGCTCGATTCCGGTCATATCGTCGGCCGCAAAATTGTACGCCGCGAGCACGCCTTGATACGGGGCGCGGATCGCGGCTGCAAGCGTCTCAGCGTCCGCGTCGGAACCGGCTTTTTCCAACGCCTTCACGATGATGTTGACCACATCCCAGCCAGCGGCTTCATAGGTCTTGGGCAATGTGCCATATTCCTTTTGATAAAGTTCGACGAAATCTTTCTGGTGGGGCAGGGGTGCCTCTGCCACCAAGAATTCGGCGAACGTAATGTCGTCGGCAAACTCGCCCATGCCTTTGACATACTCGTAACTGGATGAGCCCACCGCCGCAAGTATGGGTTGTTTGATACCGATCTGTTTGGCGTTGCGGAAGGGGATGGGCGAGGTGGCGATTACCAAAACAAGGTCGGGATTCGCGGCTTTGACCTTAGCCGCTTGCGTCGTAACATCGGTTGCGCCGACTTCGAATTTTTCGGTGGCGACAAACTCCACCGCATAGCTGCTGGCTACGCTTTTCATCGCGCTCATCACGACGTTGCCGTAGCCTGAATCATGCAGCACGCCGATGCGTTTCGCTCTCAGTTCTTTGGTTGCGTACTCGAGCAAAGCCTTGGCGTTAAGCACTTGCGGTGGCAATGCGTGGAATAATTTCTTGTAGCTGAGTTCGATCTGTGGGCCGAGTCCGGTGCAAGCGATTTGTGCCATCGGAACGCTGTTGGTTACCGTGGCTACTGCCCCGGTACTAGCCGTGAGCGATGGACCAATGATCGCTACCACCTTTTCGCTGTAAATCAGATTCTCTGCTTTGGATTTGGCAATATCGGCTTTCGAGCCATCGTCTTCGATGACAATCTTGACCGGGCGCCCCTTGACGCCACCGCGCGCGTTGATGATTTTCTCCGCGAGCAACGCGCCGTGGCGTTCCGGCACACCGAGACCCGCGCCTGCTCCCGTGAGCGAGAACACTGCGCCGATTTTGATCGGCTCTGCTGCAAACGCAGCCGGAATGAAGGCAAACGCTATCGCGGTCGAAGCGACGCGCCACAACAAGGCGAGTTGCGGGCGATGATACGGGCTGCTCATTGAATGTTCTTCCCCCATTGCTGCTGTGCGCGCTTATGCGCGATTTAATTTTCTTGGCAACGCTATGTGCGTCAGAAGCGACAGCGCAAATTACCCGCCCAAGCGGTGACTGCATACGATGCTACGACTACGTCGCCGACCACTAGCAAACCACGGTGATTATCTTACACGGTAACACAGTGCCGTCAAGAGCTAGCACGGGCACTCCTATGCAGATAGCACATCACATGTCGCGTCTTTGTTGCAGGCTACTCGTGCTAGATGGAATCCAAGAACCTCAGTAATGCGGCGCGATCTTGCCACGTCATCGCCTTGAATGCGTTGCGGGCGGTCGCCGCTTCGCCGCCGTGCCAAACAATCGCCTCGGTGACATTGCGCGCGCGGCCGTCGTGCAGCAACGCCGTGCTGCCGCTGACGATCTGCGACAAGCCCAGCCCCCACAGCGGCGGAGTGCGCCAATCGCGTGGCCCGGCTTCGAAATCAGGGCGACCATCGGCGAGTTCCTCGCCCATATCGTGCAACAGTAGATCGGTATAAGCATGGAACTCTTGATTAGCGAGTTGCGGCAAGCGCTCAAAGCGCTCTGCCGTGCGCAAGGTCGACACGTGACAAATCGAGCACTGCGCCCGTTCGAACAACTCGGCGCCGCGCTGTACCTCGGGGTCGTGCTGATTGCGCGCAGCCGGAGCGGCCAGTCCCAGCGTCCAAAATTCCAAGTCGTTCCAATCGGGATCGATCAGTTCCGGACTATTACCTGGCACTTCATGCTGGCAGATATCCTGAACCGGCGGGCAATTCTGCTTTGGAAACAAGCTCGAGGTCACACCCATATCGCCCAACGCGGCAAGCACGATCTGCTGTTTAATGCTGCCGACGTTAGACTTCCAACCAAAGCGACCGATGGCCGGCCGTTTGTGGATTTCATCCCATACCACGTTCAGGCGGCCGTTGTAACCCAACTCGTGCTGGCGCGCGGCGATTTGGCGCATCGCGTGTTCCGGCACGGCCTCCAGCAAGCCCAATCCGAATACCGGTGATGCAATACGCAACGATGTCAGGGTGTCGGCGCCCAATGGACCAAAAGCCAGCTGTTCGATGCGCAGTTGCGGCGCATGCAACGCCACACGCTCACCATCGTCGAGCTCAACCTCGCGCTCAGACCAGTCGATGTAGATCCGCGCCTCCGCCGGTACCGGCTTGTCGGAGTAGGCCAAGTCCAGGTTTTGTCCTTGCAACGCGTTGTTCTGGAGTTGATCGCCATAATTGGCAAGCGGCAGCGGTCCGCCATGATGATCCATTCCTGGCCAACTTATTCGCACGAGCATCGAAGTCAGCTGTTGATCGGGCGCGGCGGGCGGCGCACCACGCCCGCCGCCGATGTGGCAACCGCTGCAGCGATCGGCAATGAAGGTTGGCCCGAGACCCCAGTCGCCGGTGGGCAAACCAAACGTTACCCAGCGCCGGTTGAAATG
The DNA here is from genome assembly GCA_039917535.1 of Burkholderiales bacterium. GTDB lineage: Bacteria > Pseudomonadota > Gammaproteobacteria > Burkholderiales > JALYOK01 > JBDSJK01. Next base: position 5,794 of record JBDSJK010000477.1, on the reverse strand, counting down.
GGCGCGTCCTGCCATGAACGGCGTTTGTTGGTTGTAGGTGAGTGCCGGCGCCGGCTCAGAGTAGGCTTGCGCATCGGCGCGGTTGACGGTAAAGCCAACACGCTCCGCTTCGGCAGGGAATGCAGCAACAGCTAGGGTGAAAGGAAACCACAAGCAAAGGACGCGAGACAGTATCATGTTGTTTGGTTCTGGTGGGCAGTCAACGCAAGATTGTAACCGAGCGAGGTTGTCCATACTGGGATAGCCTTTTTAGGACAACATGCGATGCAATCTCTTACTAGGTTTGGCTACGGCGCCGCATGCCACTCAAAACCGGCAGTTGCATTGACCAAGTCACCAAGAAATAGGCGCGACATGTCCGGCTCATCATTAAGGAACAACGTGACGGCTTCGTTGAGAAGCGCCTTGCCGAATGCCGGGTCGCGTTGAAGGTGTTCGACAACCGTTTGTTTGAAATCGAGAGTTAGTACCATAAAAATCACCTCTTTTTCTTAGTTACCTTGGTAGCCATCTTTTCTGCAGCCAAACCGATTTTCTTCCGTGTCTTGTATTCCAGATACAGCGCTTTCGCTCGATTGATATCCGCCTGCTTCCGCTTATTCGTGCCGCCGCCAAATAAGTTCCGCAGCGCTGCGCCGTCCTTAGCCAGATAAAACAAGATTTTCCGTTAGGAAAGTTTTAAGGGGAATAAAGCGGGGTAAATTCGGCGAGCAAATAGAAGGTTTTCGGGGCGTCAGATGCCATTGATGTCAATTTGGCTAAACATCCACTGGTTGAGTGAGTCCATCACGAGCTCATTGGTGCTTTGAGTGAATTTATTGAACAGCCGCACGACCGCTTTAAAATCGATACACCGCACGGCCTGTTCGCCCGCCGCAACAACCTGCTGACCGTGAACGTCCTCGAATTTCTCCGCAGGTGATCTTGTACCGTGCGACGGTCGTCCAAGCCATGCATTTGCTGCTAGCTGGCACGGCGATGTACAGCGGGCACGTAAGCCTCTCGCCGCCTGGCACGAGACTCGCCGCTGACGCGCGTCACTTGGGCTTAACCGCCTTGGCCCAGCGCACCCAGTATTTGTCGAGGTTCGCCCCCTGATCGGGGTTTTCGAGAACGTCCTGGGGGATATCTTCATAGAAAGGCCCGGTGATCTTGAGGACGGTCATCTCGGGGCCCTCTAGCCAGCCATGCACCACGTACTTCGCCGCTGCGCCGACCGTAACGTCGAGAATTCGCCCCGAGATCCCGATCGAGCCCGTCGTCTTGTCGACGATCTTCTTGCCGTTCCGGATGGCGAAGAAGTCGCTTAGCACAACACCCTTCGCGGTGATTGTCCACTTCTCCCGGAAGTGGAGCGAGTCGTAACCGGCGTAGGCCCCCGAGTAGCGATCGACGTAGGTGGTGGTGATCCCGTCTTCGTGTCCCCATTCGCCAACGAGATCAGCGATGGTGAGCGCGCGAGACGGGGGTGAGACGACGAGCTTTCCGCCGTTTTGTACCGGTGCGGTGGGTGTTGTATCTGGTGGCGTTTCCGGATGCCGAACCAACAGCCCGACCAGCATCCCCTGGACCTCCGCGCTGAAGGCCTCGAACGCCTGGGTACTCGGAGTAAGGATAAGGATAGACGCCACGCTCGGTCCCGCGTCGAGCACGATCAAGATGGCAGCGACCGGGCGGCCCTGGATCGTTGTCGTCGCACCTCCCATGGCGGCGCGGGCGTTGCCGACATCGTTGATAGAGTGGATTGGCGCCTCGATGGCGTCGACCGTGCGCAGCGCTACGCGAGTCCACTCGGCGGCGAAACTCGCGGCCAGGTCGCCACGCGCCGGCGTGCTCGTGTAGATGACGATCAGGCAGTAGTTGTCTGCGGTCGTTCGCAAGATTGAGACATGCTCGCCGGCCTTCTCCTCGACCTTCCACCCGTTGGGCGCCGAGTAGGTGATGAGGTCGAAGCGGCGCGTAGCCGGAGCGGCATCTGCCGAAGGGACCGCGAGGCTCGCGGCAACGATCAAAGTGATGATCAACGTGAGCGATTTGAGATCCATGATGGTTTTCTCCTAATCTCCATGATTACAGAAAATTCAATCGTCGTGTCCGATCTAGCGAGTTTCTTTCGCTCAAACGCTTTGTTGGTTTCGCGGTGCATAAGCGTAGAATCGTAGACAAATCGGCGCTAAGCCCAACATATGCGTGAGGAGGTAAGCAATGGTCAAAAGAATAGTGCGTTCTGGCATGTTCGTACTGGCGGTTGCGCTCGCGCTAACTCCGGCATCGAGCGGGGCGATTGCACCGATGTTGTTGGTGATGATCAAGCAGATCGCTCAGCAGGTGGCCAAGTCGATGATTAAGGACACGCTGTTGTCCAGCTTGAGTGGCATGGGTTGCAAAGGCATCGCGTTGTCGAACGCGCTCGCGGTGTTTGATCTACGCAGCGCCGCCGGCGGCGCTGGCGGCATGTTGGGGGGCATACCGAAGTTGCCAGCGGGCATGACAATGCCAAGCCTACCCGCAGGCATGAGCATGCCTCACATGCCCGCCGGCGCTGCATTGGCCATGGGCGGCATGCCGCAAGGTGCAGGCATCCCTGCGGACGTGGCTGCAAAGATGCGCGCGATGATGTCCAGTGGGGACCAGATCTTACCGAACATGGCGATGGACGCCGACCAGATGGCCATGATGGCGGGCATGCAGCAAGCCATGAGTCAGCCGCTGTCGCCTCCTGAAACGCTGGCCACCATTGATGAATTATTCAAATTGGGTTTCCTGCCGAAAGCGATTCAAAGTGAACTCAAGGAATGCATGGTACTCGTGCCAGCGGCCATTCCGGTACTTGGCATGGGCATGGGCATGGGCATGTTCAAGCCGATGATTCCGCAGTTGCGGCAGGCACGCGCAGAGTTGCACGTCCTGTCGCCTGCGGAGCAGGACGAGGTCGCTGCGCAGCTATTGCAAGAAATGAAGTCGCTGCCGGCTGACGAGCTTGCAGCCCTCATGGAACATCTTGATTCCGGCTTCTTCCCGCCACGTGTCAGTAAAGGTGTTAAGGCGGGGCTGTGAGCCAAGTAGGCAAACCGTGTGGGAGATGCGCGCTTGTAGTGAGCCTCGCCGATTTATAAAAAATTATACGATAAGGAACGATAAGGCCTTGTGACAGCGTGATTTTTAAATGATTGCCTTAACGAGGTTTTGTTGCGAGAACAGAAAACCGGTGTAAGTGATTTCTTTTTTGCCTCGTATTATCTCAAGCTCTCTCAAACAGCGCACGCTCCAGCCCGTTCGTATGTTGACTCGATACGGCACAACTGGACATCCAACTTAGAGGAATTGCTGCGCGTGCATGGTGGACTCAAACGTCGTAATGTCCAACTATTCGAACGATGCTTAATTGAGACGCCCTACTGAGTGTGTAACCGTGGCAAAGCTACTCGCGGTATACTTTAGCGTATGGCTACCTCCCTATTTTCGCTTCAGTATTTGATCGCCGCTCTGGCGCTGTGGCTCAATCATCAACAGCAAGAGGTCATCGACTATTTGGAAGAATAGTACCGGATGCTGAAGGCGAAGCTCGGTGGGTGGAAGCTCGCATTCACCGATACTGAGCGCCGTCGTTTGGCTATCCGGGCCAAAGCGCTGGGCCGCAAGCTTCTCGGTGAGATCGATACACTGTTCACGCCAGACACTTTGCTGCGTTGGCACCGAGAACTCGTTGCCCATGTTTTGCGAGAAAACGGCATTGATCCCGCCCCCTTGCAAGGGAAACGAACCCAGTGGTCGACGTTCCTCAAGGCCCGTTGGAAGATCCTGGTGGCGTCTCACATCTTCAGCATCGAAGTCTGGCGCCTCAGCGGCTTGACTACATACGATGTGCTGTTCTTCATTCAACTCTCGACGCGAACGGTCAAGATTGCCGGCATCACCACGAACCCTGATGCAGCGTGGATGCTTCAGAGCGGTCACAACATGACGCACATGAAGAGCGGCCTGCTGCTTGGCAAACGAAAACTGATCATCGATCGCGATACCAAGTACTGCAAAGATTTTCGCCAACTCCTTAAACAATCGGGTACGACCATTATTCGATTGCCGCCCCGATCACCCAATTAGAACGCCTACGCCGAACGCTTTGCCCGATCGATTAAGCAACAATCTTTACATCGCATGATCTTCTTTGGCGAGGCATCCTTGCGTCGTGTGATTCAGGAATACACGGCGCACTATCATCAAGAGCGGAATCATCAAGGCATGAACAACCGGCGTTTGGACGGTGCCGTGAACGATCAATCCTACCAAAGCGGTGTCGTGACAAAGCGCGCGCGCCTTGGCGGCGTTCTCAACTTTTACGCTCGAGAGGCGGCATGATCATGAGTGCACCACTCACTATCGCACGTCGTTTACTGACACTGGACGAATATCACAGCATCGGCGTTGCGGGAGTCCTCAAAGAGGATGACCGTATTGAGCTCATAGAAGGGGAGATGATCGAGATGGCGCCGATAGGCTCGAGACATTTAGCTAATTAAACCGGCTAGCTCGCTAGTTATCTCAACGCGTTGGCGTGCAAGCCATCAAGTCGGTCCAAAACCCCTCGCCCTGCCACCACACAACGAACCTCAGCCCGATCTGGCCCTCTTGAAGCCACGTGCTGATGACTATGAGGGCACGGAAGCCACGGCACCTACGCGCAAGATGTCGATGAATAGATCTTTACGCAGCCCGGTCAAGGTCGGGCGAACGACGCTGAGCACCGACCAGATATACCAGGCCATAATTGCGGTGCTGAGCGCAAGGGTCAACAAGACCGCGATGGCGGCGCCCGCGACACCCAGTGCTGGGAAGCGCCCGAAGCCGAAGATCAGTGCCGGTGAAAGGGTCAGCAGCAGCACAAAGCCAGCGCAGATCGCCAGTGAAGGAATCAGCATGTTGCCGGTTCCGCGCAACACGCTGGCTAATGCATTCATCAGCCATACCAGTACCGCCCCAGCGAATACGACGTTGGAATAGTTCAGTGCCGCGTCGAGTGAGCCATGCATGCCGCCCATCTTGGCATAAAGCGAACGGCCGAAGGCGAGGAACAGAGCGGTAAACAACAGCCCCAGTACGATGTTGATGATGATCGCGTGCATCACCAGCGCATCGGCGTCCTCTTTGCGACCCGCGCCGAGTGCGCGCGCGACGGACGACGAGATACCACCTCCGACCGCGCCAGCCGAGAGCATCTGCATCATCATGAAGCCGGGAAACACCAGCGCCATTCCGGCCAAGCTATCGGTGCCGAGCCGCGAAACGAACTAGGTTTCGACGAGGCGGGTGGCGGCCTGCGCGAACATCACCAAGATATTGGGCAATGCAAGTCGTAGCAGCGTCGATACGACCGGACCTTCTAGTAGCAGGCGAGTGAGGGGACTCATCGCTGCGCGAGCCTGAAGCGCTTGTTCGCTTAAGTGACTGGGTGCGTTCACGAGAGGATGGCCGTCTTGCGAGTACTGGCGGCGCGAGCCTTTGGACTAGGGAACGTTCCGCTCCAGATTCTAGCGGCAAGTTTGCGTCGCATGTTCTCGTGGTCGTCGCAAGGTTGTAGGATAGTAATAGACGAATCCTCAAGTGCGCTGATCAGCGTCAGACCACCGGTGCGGATGACGCACGATTCTTCTGCGCCCAGTTCGTAGTCTCGCCGATCGCCATCTTGGGTGAGCCAAATCTTGCCCCACAGTACCGCAACGATTGAATCCATCCCCTCGCGTAGCCGAATAAGGCCGCCCTGGGTAAGCTTGATCGTGCCCTGGTCGAGGTCGAA
>JBDSJK010000476.1:0-3222 GCA_039917535.1 Burkholderiales bacterium | reverse complement strand
CGCCATTTTTAATTTCGCAATGTCTATTGCTGGGCGTTGCTGAGCCTACGATAAAGCCGCCCCCACCGCGTTGACATAAATGGCGTACACGGAGGTGCTGCCGGTCATAAACAGCTGGTTACGCTTGGTGCCGCCAAAGCAAAGGTTGGCGACGACTTCCGGTGTATGCAGGAATGCCAGCAGTTTGCCATCGGGATGATGGACGCGCACGCCGTTGGTGTCCATGCCGCCCCAGCCCCAGCCACACCAGACGTTGCCGTCGGTATCGCAACGAATGCCGTCGGTGAATCCTGGTGCGAAGTCGGCAAATTGCCGTGGATTCGACACGCCGGTTCCCGCGCTGTTCACGTCAAACACGGTGATGTCGGCAGGGTATGGGCCATCGGTTGCGCCGGTGTCGACGACATAAAGTTTTTTGAAGTCAGGCGAGAAACATAGACCGTTAGGGCGACGGATCTTGCCTTCCGAGATGACGGAAAGCTTGCTGGTTTTGCCGTCGTAACGATAAACGCGAGTCGGCAGTTCGAATTCGGCTTTGTGGCCCTCATAGGGGCCTAGAATGCCGTAGCCAGGATCGGTAAACCAAATCGAGCCATCGGAGTGAACCGCCGCGTCATTCGGCGCATTGAGTTTCTTGCCTTCGAAATTGTCTGCGATGATGGTCCAGGTACCGTCGTATTCGCGGCGGCGTACGCGACGAGTATCGTGTTCCATGGCGATCAGGCGGCCTTGGTTATCGCGCGAGTGACCATTGGAATAGCCTGATTCCGTTTGAAATACACTGACGCGACCATCATCCTCATTCCAACGCAACACGCGGTGATTTGGGATATCGCTCCACAGTAGGCAACCCCAGTCGCCCATCCAAACCGGACCTTCGTTCCACAGGGAAGCATCGTGGCCCATGCCATGCCAGATGCGTTGCAGCGTCGCATTGCCCTGTCGCCCGGTAAACCGCTTGTCCATGACTTCCCAAGCGGGTTCGGGGTAAGTGACCGTCGCATCACCGGTCCAGTCACGATCACGCCCGAATTTGTCCGCTGCAGCAGCGAAAGGTGCCGCAACTAGCGTTGCCGCAGTCACCGCCGTCGAAGTCAAGAATTTGCGTCTACTTTGTTCCATGGGCTACTCCTCAAATATGATTGAATGTCGCGTATGCGCGACACTTAAGTGATGTAGATTAGCTATTACCACCTAGGCTGCAGGTGGACATCCATACAGCCTATGCGCATTATGGCATAGCGCTCATGGATTCTGGTGCAAACTGCTGGAGGATTAAATCACCGCAACGTCGAGGTTTTGCAGCGCGGTGACGAGTTGGATAAGCGGTAGTCCGATTAATGCATTGGGATCATCGCCTCTGATGTGCTCAATCAACGCAATGCCCAGCCCCTCACTTTTCGCGCTGCCCGCGCAATCATAAGGACGTTCGGCGATCAGGTAGCGATCGATCTGTTCGCTGGTCAGCAACCGAAACTTGACCTCATTCGTGGCAACCGAGGTCTGGGTTTGTCCCGATTCGCTATCGAGAACACATAGCGCGGTGTGGAAAAAAACGGTTTTCCCACTGGCTGCCTCAAGTTGTTTTACGGCGGTAGCCTGGTCGCCAGGCTTACCGAGCCGGTCTCCCTCCAAAACCGCAACTTGGTCGGATCCAATGATCAGCGCATTGGGGTAGAGATGGGAAAGCGCATGGGCTTTTTCACCGGCCAGCCGTTGCGCCGTGATGGCGGGCAGTTCGCCGGTACGGGGTGATTCGTCGATATCTGGGCTGACGGCAGTGAAGGGCAAGCGCAGCCGTTTGAGCAGTTCTTGCCGGTAAATGGATGAGGAAGCAAGTATTAAAGGTCTGTTTTTCAATGTAAAAATCCTTTGACACAAGGTCTGGTAAATACTATCATGCGCGCCTTATGTCGAACGAAATGATCATCGATAGCGTGTCGTTCGCCAGAAAAAATGGGGCACTTCAGGGTAAAATAGCGGTTGAACAGCTTACTCGGGCTAGTGAGTATTTTACTGCGAAGGACGGCGAGCTTACCTTCGAAATTCGTGGCAGGTTGGATCAGCGTAAAAGACTGTTGTTAACGTTGACCGTATCGGGCTATGTGACGTTGACCTGCCAGCGCTGCCTTCAGGCTATGCGCCACGAGGTAGACGTAGCACAAGGCTTGCGGTTGGTAAAAGATGAAGCTGCGCTTCCGCGATTGGATGAAGAGCACGATGACATCGACGTGATTGTCGCGGACAGTAAGATGAATGTGTTGGATTTGGTCGAGGATGAAATCATTTTAAGCGTGCCCTTGGGGCCTAAACATGATTTCGACTGCGTTGCCTCCGACGACAAAGTCAATGCCCAGGATGGGAAACGTCAGCCCTTTGCGACGCTGGCGAAGTTTAAGCAATAGATTTGATTGAAGGAGTATTACCATGGCAGTTCAGCAAAACAAAAAGTCCCCGTCTAAACGCGGTATGCATCGTTCTCACGATTTCCTCACCAATCCCCCTTTGGCAGTAGAGCCGACCACGGGCGAAGTGCATATGCGTCACCACATTTCGCCGAGCGGCTACTACCGCGGCAAGAAGGTCGTTCCTGCCAAGGACGAGTAACACAGCGGGCGCGATTCCTAGCAAAAAACTGATGATGCGTCAGTGACTATCACAGTCGCCATCGACGCGATGGGCGGTGACCATGGTGTTTCGGTCACCGTTCCCGCTGCTTTAGCCTATATCGAGCACACATTCGATACCAAAATTGTTTTGGTAGGGGACGTTGCGGCCATCGAGCAAGCGCTGAAATCCCAGCGCGGCGGACGTTTAGACCGCATCAGCGTATTAGGCGCGAGCGAAGTCGTCACTATGGATGAGCCGGGCGCGCTCGCTCTGCGCAAGAAAAAAGATTCTTCCATGCGCGTCGCGATCAACTTGGTTAAAGAAGGTAAAGCCGACGCATGTATTTCCGCGGGAAATACCGGCGCGTTAATGGCAATTTCCAGCTTCGTGCTGAAGACTTTGCCGGGAATAGATCGGCCCGCAATTGCGGCAACCTTACCTACCCAAACTGGCGCAACCCTAGTGCTGGATCTCGGCGCGAACGTCAATTGCTCGGCTGAACAATTGTTGCAGTTTGGCGTGATGGGGGCGATGCTCGCCGCCGCGGTGGACGGCAAAGCGCGACCCCTGGTGGGCCTGCTCAACATTGGCCAGGAGGCCATTAAAGGTCAT
>JBDSJK010000475.1:0-2739 GCA_039917535.1 Burkholderiales bacterium | reverse complement strand
CCTAATAGAAATCGCTCGAAGACGTGAAACAGCGTCTTGAAATAGACAAATTCTGGGTCGTGATCGACGTATAGCTGCTCCAAGTAGCGCAGTACCTCGTCTTTAACATCCGCCACCAGTTTCTCTTCTGCCCAAATGTCTTCGAACCATTGCTTCAGATCGGTACGATCACGGTTGCTATCTACGATCAGATTTAGTTCGATGTTGGGAGTCGCAGATATACCCAGACCGCGCCGGGTAAAGCTGGAACTGCCGAGTATCGCGTGCTCACGGCGCCCGTCATCGATGTGGTAGAGCTTGCCGTGAAGCAGATTGGCCTGTCTTACGGAACGAATTTCTACCTTGTCGCGTATCCAGACAGCGCAACGACGAGCCACATCCTATTGCTGCAGGCGATTGGCCAGTTCCAAGCCCTCATCCTCGATCTTGAAGGATATCTCGTCGGTCTTGTCGGATCGAGCGAGGCGATGAATCGAGGCTCGCCGACGAGAAAGTGCAGTTGTCCTATCCGGTCGAGTTCGGCCGACAGTGCTTCGTAAGCGTAAATAGTGAAATACGCCGAGACGACAGATAACTGACTACCGGCCGCGGTCTTCTCAACGAGGAAATCGGCAACTTTCCCGTGTGAGTGGTTGTCGCGAATACCAAAATTGTTTGATCCATTAGCTGCCATCGCGTTTCCTTGCCTCATCGTCTCTCGCTTCCCCACGATGAACCCAGTGGTCAACTTCGGAGACTTTGAATTTCCAAAGGGGGCCGATCTTGTGGGCGAGTAGCCCCTTGGCGTCGATCCAGCGATAGATCGAATCTCGGGTCGCACCAAAATGCTCTGCGATCTGCTCGACAAATATCCAAGGCTCACTCACTTTGGAACTCCGTCGGCGTTGAATTGGGCAGCATAGAGCCGTACAAATGGCAAAGAGCGTAATTTAGCAGCTAGGGGTGTGAGCCCAACTTCTGATTCAGATTACATTTCATCAGGGGCGTAAAACTGCTTGAAATTAGCTTGCCTTTTTGATCGAACAGCGGGTTCATGGTGGCGTCGTCAATTGCTACTATCCGTAACTCATGATGAATACCAACCAGCGCGCTCGCTACGATTTGCGATACCCAGCTTGTAGTCACAATTCAAGTATGGCAATAGTGTAAAGTTGATACTGTTCACATCACCATAAAAAATTAGAAACGCCCACCAAACCATGTCCGGCGCGCTGTTTCCTGTTGTTATCTTGCTGCTCACGGTGGTTGCCACGGTGATGGTGTTTCGCCGTCTGCGCCTGCCGCCGATGCTGGGGTACGTGTTGGTCGGTATGGTGATTGGGCCGCGCGCTTTGGGCTGGATGCCGGACAATGAGACCACTCGCCAACTCGCCGAGTTTGGCATTGTGTTTTTGATGTTTAGCATTGGCCTGGAATTCAGCCTGCCGCAGCTTTCCGCCATGCGTCGCACGGTGTTTGGTTTGGGCGGCGCGCAGGTCGTATTGACCATAGTGGCCGTGCTCGGCCTCACTGTAGTGCTGGGTGCCGATTGGCGTACCGGGCTGACGCTTGGCGGCATTATCGCCATGTCCTCAACCGCCATCGTCGCCAAGCTCCTCATGGAGCGCGTCGAGCTGCAGTCCGCCCACGGGCGCCTGGTCATGGGTGTATTGTTGTTTCAGGATCTTGCCGTGGTGCCGCTGCTGATATTGTTGCCGGCGCTGGCGCAAGAATCGGGGCAACTCTTGCCGACGTTGGGACTCGCCACCCTCAAGGCGATGGCCATTTTGAGCGTGTTGTTGTGGTTTGGCCGCCGCTTGATGCGCGAATTTTTTCACCTGGTCGCACGGCAAAAATCCTCGGAAATTTTCGTTCTCAATGTGTTGTTGATCACCCTGGGCTTGGCTTGGGTGACGGAGTTGGCGGGATTGTCCATGGCGCTGGGCGCGTTTGTCGCGGGCGTTTTGATTTCCGAAACGGAATATCGCTACCAGGTGGAAGATTACATCAAGCCGTTTCGCGACGTGCTGCTCGGCTTGTTTTTCGTCACCATAGGCATGCGCTTCGATCCCAGCGAGTTATTTCACAACGTCCATTGGGTGGTGCTGGGCTTGCTCGGCATAGTCGTCCTCAAGTTCGTCATTGTCTGGGCATTGGCTCGCGCGTTTGGGCACAGCGCAACCGTAGCGACGCGCTCGGCGCTGACCTTGGCCAACGCGGGTGAATTCGGCTTTGTGTTGCTGGCGCAGGCGGGCGTAGTTAATTTCCTATCGGGACACGGCCAACAGATTGTATTGGCCGCGATGTTGATTTCGATGCTTACCGCGCCGCTCGTCATCGCGCAAATGGACCGCATCGTGCTGTATTTCATCAAAAGCGAATGGACCGAACGCGCACTGCGACTACACGAACTGGCCATCAAGGCCATGGGGCAGCAACGCCACGTGATCATTTGCGGTTATGGCCGTAGCGGACAAAACTTAGCGCGCTTTCTGGCCCGCGAGGGTATACCCGTGATCGCGCTCGATGCGGATCCCGAGCGGGTGCGTCAAGCGGGGTCGGCGGGAGATTCCGTGGTGTTTGGCGACGCAGGTCGGCGCGATGTGTTGCTCGCGGCGGGCGCAGGTCGCGCTGCCGCGCTAGTGGTGAGCTTCGCGGACGAAGCCACCGCACTCAAGATTCTCGAACACGCGCGCGACATCCGGCCCGATCTGCCTGTGGTGGTGCGGACTTACGACGACTCGCAACTTGAGCGCTTGC
>JBDSJK010000474.1:0-4660 GCA_039917535.1 Burkholderiales bacterium | reverse complement strand
ATTGCATCACGTAATAGAGCTGATGCCAATCGCCCGGCAAAAATTTTTGATAATGCTGGGCGAGATAAATCAGAATTGCGCCGGATTCGAATAGCGTGATGGATTTGCCGCCGGGTCCGTTGGAATCGACGAGCGCGGGAATTTTGCTGTTCGGGTTGATGGCGAGGAATTCCGGGGTGAATTGATCGCCTTTGCCGATGTCGATTTTGTGCACGTTATAGGGCAGGCCGCACTCTTCCAACATGATGGAAACTTTGCGGCCGTTTGGTGTGGTCCAGGTGTAGAGATCAATCATTTTTGGCGATTTCGCGGGCGATCTCGGGAAAGGAAAGTGGTTTGGGGATCGAAGTTGTTAAGGTTCAAATCCAGCCAATAAAGCATGAGTATTTCATCAAAAACGGCTTGCGGGAAACCTTTGCGGGCACCCCGTTCATCGAGTATGAGTTTATTGCAATAGGGTTCAAACACGGGCGTGTGCCAGCGTTTGACGAATTCTTCCGTGATGCGCGGAAAGTGCTGTTCGAGTTCAGAGAGGTATAAGTTATCGGCCATGGCAGGTTTTCTCGGCCCAATGTGAGCAAGACCACGGTAATATTACACCTTTACAGGGCGTTAGGATAGGGTTTTAAACAAAATTATGCGATACGGTAATCTTTCGAGGTCGCCATGGATCGTTCCCCGTACCGATTGTCGTGGAGGGTGGTGAGGAACATCATTTCTTCCAATACTTCGAGGGGGAAACCTTGGCGGTCGCCGCGTTTGTCGATCATCATGCCGTTGAGGAATTCGGGAAATTCCTCGGTTGCCCACATGAGGACAATTTTGTCCACAATGCGTGGGAAGTGTTTTTCCAGTGCGGAAAGATAGTTAGGATCGCGAGGTTCCGGGGTCTTGTCGTAATGATTACTCATAGCACACCCTATGGCAACTATATCGCGAATATAGAACGAGTACAGCCGATTGCAATAGCTTAGCCGCGTTGGGCCGCAATAAACTGCGCAACTGTTGTAAGCTGGGCTACGCGTATGGCGTCTGGAATCGCCGCGGCGTCGGGCGCCGCGGCGATCGCGGCTTTTGTATCGACTGCCGCGAGGCAGGTTTGTGCAGAAGCGAGGAATGCGCATGATATCGCCGCGAGGGGATGATCGTCACGGCCAAAGATATAGCCGCATACGGCAAGTAAATCGCGAAAACGGGTGGGGCGACGCAAACAATCGGCACCGAGTAATAATCGCAACAAGGCGTCGGCGTTGAGCGATGTGGCACGCTCAATGGCCGCAATCCAGCGTAGCGTAAGCTGGGCGAGATCGGCGCAGTCGTTCGGAACCTTAAGCCGCTGGGATAGAGCAAGGACGGGGCTGCTGGCGGCATTGCCTTGTAGATCGGCTTCTGGAGCAGGTCTCCAGCCTGCGACTTCTACCAACAAAACAGCGAAGCGCACGGCTAAGTTCGCGCGGTCGCGGGCGGCGACGTCAAGTCGTTGCAGGGCAGTGTGATCGTGGCTTAGCGCGACGAGTTCCGGTGCGATGCTGCTCAGCGCGTGTGCTTCAATCAATGTTTCGAACATGCGCGACGGTTGCACCTCCAGCAAGCCTTTAGCGAATTCTTGCCACACGCGCTCGGCCACAAGCGCATCGACTTCGCCGTTGGCTGCTATGGTTTGCATCAACGTCATGGTTTCCGGCGCGATGGAAAAATCCGCATAGCGCGCCGCGAACCGCGCCACGCGCAGAATCCGCACCGGGTCTTCCATGAAGGCATCGCTCACGTGGCGCAACACTTTTGCGCGCAAATCCGCCGCGCCCCCGTAGGGATCAATCAACTCCCCGGATTCGCTTCTCGCCATGGCGTTGATGGTGAGATCGCGGCGCTTGAGATCTTCTTCCAGCGTCACGTCGGGCGCGGCGTAAACGTTAAAGCCGCGATAGCCGCGCGCCGTTTTTCGCTCGGTACGGGCGAGGGCGTATTCTTCGTGAGTTTGCGGATGCAGGAACACGGGAAAATCGCTGCCGACGGGCTTATAGCCCAGCCGCGCCATCTCTTCAGGCGTCGCGCCGACCACGACATAATCGCGATCGTTCACCGGCAAACTGAGCATTTCATCTCGTACTGCTCCACCGACTGCATATGTTTTCATGGTTTCTTATACACTACGTTTTGCATCAACCTGGTAGACTGACTTGAAAAATAACTAGATAGCAAATCTATGCTCCGTTTGGGCGTCGCCCTGCTTTGGTTGGTCCATTTTCTCCCGTTTTCGGTGATCAGCGCCATAGGTCGTGCCTTGGGGCATTTGGCCTATTATTTTCAATCGAATGTGGCGCGTGCCAACATCGATGCGTGTTTCCCGAATTTGCCTGCGGCGGAAAGGGAACGCATGGTCAAAACGCAGTTCACCTACGTGGGCGAGAGTGTACTTGCATTAGGCATTTTGTGGTGGGCGCCGGAAGCGCGCATTCGCGACATCGTGGCGGTGGAGGGTGCGGAAAATTATTTGCGCTACAAAGATAAGCAGCCGGTGATCGGCTTTGCGCCGCATTTTATCGGTGTGGAAATGGGCACCATACGCTTGGCCTGCGATTACGAAGCCGCCGCGATTTACAGCCGGCAAAAAGTACCCTATCTAAACGAACTGTTGTTGAAAGCGCGCACACGGTTTAAGCCCATCACCATGATCGCGAGACAAGACGGCCTGCGCGGCGCACTGAGGGCGCTGCGCCAGGGACTGACGTTATACATTTTGCCGGACATGGACATGGGCAAACAAGACGCGGTGTTCGTGCCGTTCTTCGGCGTGCAGGCGGCAACGGTGCCCATTTTGTCGCGCCTGGCGAGCATTTCCGGCGCGATGGTGATACCCGCCATTACGCGGCGCAAAGCTGACGGGCGCGGCTATGTGGTCAAAATTTATCCCGCTTGGGAAAACTTTCCAAGCGCTGATCCGGTCGCCGACACGCGGCGCATGAATGAATTTTTGGAACAGCGCGTGATGGAAATGCCCGAGCAATATTTTTGGGTGCACAAGCGCTTTCGCTCGCGACCCAACGGCGAAGAAGAGCGGAAGTTTTATCCTTGAACACGCGCTCGCCAAAATTCGCCGCCACCCTGCTCGCGTTACTGTCCGCGATCTGGGGCTGAGTTATTGTCAAGAGTTGTGTATGGCGATGTGATCAGGCGGCAACTCTTTGACGGTCCGATCCTTGCACTTCAACTCCATTTTTGAACTGAACTCCGGTGATGACCTTTGCGATTATCTCGGCACCACGCAATTTCAACCATCGTTGCTCCGCGCTTTTAGCGAGCTTGAATACGGTGGACAGGATGCTCGCTCGCGATCCACAGCCGCGGCTCTTGACAGTGCGTAACCGCACGCTAGCAAACGTCGATTCGATCGGGTTGCTGGTGCGAATGTGATGCCAGTGCTCGGCCGGAAAGTCATAGAAGCTTAGCAACGCTTCCTTGTCCTTGGTCAGGCACTCGGCGGCCTTCGGATATTTCGGCTCGTAGATATCCACGAACGAGGCGAAGGCGTGGTGCGCGTCTTCCCGCGTCTCGGCCATCCAGATCTGCTGCAAATCGGACTTCGCTTTGGGTTGCAGATGTTTAGGCAGCTTGTTGAGCACGTTAGCGGTTTTGTGCACCCAGCAGCGCTGCGCACGCGTCGACCCATACACCTGCGGTAGCGCCTTCCAGAAACCAAGCGCCCCGTCGCCAACAGCCAGCTTCGGATCGATCTTCAGGCCACGCCCCTTCAAGTCCATCAACACCTCTTTCCACGACTGCTCGGATTCACGAAACCCATCGGCCAGCGCGACCAGCTCCTTCTTGCCCTCGGCCGTGGCGCCCATTACCACCAGGATGCACTGGTTGGCCTCTTCCAGCCGCACACCAAAGTGAATCCCATCAACCCACAAATACACATAGCACTTGTGGGACAGACTACGCTGGTCCCAGCGTGCGTGCTCTTCTTGCCAGACCGTCTTCAGGCGGCTGATGGTGGCCGCCGACAGCCCGGGTGCATCGTGTCCCAGCAGTGCGCCCAGCGCTTCGGAAAATCCCCCCGTGGAGATGCCTTTCAGATACAACCACGGCAATAATTCTTCAATCGTCTTCGTGCGCCTTAGATAAGGCGGCAATATCGCAGAGCTGAAGCGCAACTGCCCAGCCCGATCGCGCACCCGCGGCGCCTTCACCACCACATCCCCGATGCCCGTCTGAATCGTGCGCTCGGGCAAGTAGCCGTTGCGCACCAGGCGCTGGTGGCCCACGGCATCGCGCTTGTTACTGTGTCGCGCCAGAAACTCCGTCACCTCCGCTTCAATCGCCTGCGCCAGCAATGTACGGGCCCCTTCCTGTAATACCTCCGTCAGTGCGTCATGAACTACATTCGGCACCGCTGGATTCTTCAACGCAAAAACGTTATCGTTACTCACGGCGTATCCACTCCTTGCAAAAGGTTGATGATTTTCAAAGAACCATCAAGAATACGCCGCCCTCTCAATTCACGTCATCCACAACTTTCAAGCATAACTCGCTTGAGCTTCTTCGGCGACGTTATCGTCAACCAACTCGCGTTTAGATTTGGCATCAAGGCCACCCCATGGTGAGTAACCCTGATCGTGTTGAGCATGGCCAACTTGACGCAGCACCAAACAAGAAC
>JBDSJK010000473.1:0-9944 GCA_039917535.1 Burkholderiales bacterium | reverse complement strand
GGGATAACATCAGCATCACGGTCGCGTTGATCCAGCCGATTGCGATGGAAGAGGGCCTCAGATTCGCGATTCGCGAAGGTGGACGAACCGTCGGCGCCGGCGTCGTCGCTAAAATTATTGAGTAATTGGAAAACCAAATGGCACAAGCAATCACCCACCAAAAAATTCGCATTCGTCTGAAGGCTTTTGACTATCGTTTGATCGATCAGTCTGCTTTGGAAATTGTCGAGACAGCGAAGCGAACCGGCGCGGTGGTTAAAGGTCCCGTGCCGTTACCGACGCGAATCGAACGATTCGACGTGTTACGTTCTCCGCACGTTAATAAAACGTCGCGTGACCAATTTGAGATTCGTACGCATCTGCGGTTAATGGATATCGTTGACCCGACTGATAAAACGGTCGATGCGCTGATGAAATTGGATTTACCCGCGGGTGTGGACGTAGAAATCAAGTTGTAATTAACTAGTAATGGGGTGGTGTAAACCAACCCCAAAATTAAGCGCCGATCAATTGTAATCGGCACCTTTTAAAAGGGTAAGAAGATGAGTTTAGGATTAGTCGGCCGCAAGGTCGGCATGACACGCATTTTTACCGACGACGGTAGCGCTGTCCCGGTCACGGTGCTCGATGTCTCCAACAATCGAGTTACTCAGGTGAAGGTTCCCGAAGTGGATGGCTACTCGGCGGTGCAAGTTGCTTTTGGCATACGTCGCAGCACGCGCGTCACCAAAGCGCAGGCTGGCCACTACGCCAAAGCGGGCGTTGAAGCGGGGACCACCCTTCGTGAATTTACTCCCTCTGCTGAGCAGTTGACGGCACTGACCCCTAGTACAGTCATTGCGCTCGACGTCTTCAAGGTCGGGCAGATGGTCGACGTAACGGGGATATCACAGGGTAAGGGCTTCGCCGGTACCATCAAACGCCACCATTTTAGATCGGGTCGCGCGAGCCACGGTAACTCCCGTTCCCATAATGTGCCGGGTTCAATCGGTATGGCCCAGGATCCCGGTCGTGTCTTCCCTGGTAAGCGCATGTCCGGCCACCTTGGTGCCGTGAAGCGTACCACGCAGAATTTAGAGATCGTGCGCATAGATACCAAGCGTCAGCTTTTGCTCGTTAAAGGCGCGGTACCCGGATCAAAAGGCGGCCATGTCGTCGTGCACCCAGCAGTGAAGGGGGGTGAATAATGGATCTCAAATTAATTAATGACAAAGGTGAATCGACCGCAAGTCTTGCGGCATCCGATGAGTTGTTTGCCCGGGATTTTAATGAAGCGTTGATACATCAAGTGGTCACGGCGTATCAAGCCAACGCTCGCCAAGGAACCCGTGCGCAAAAAGGCCGCAGCGAGATCGCTAAGTCAACGCGTAAGCCCTGGCGCCAAAAGGGCACCGGCCGGGCCCGTGCCGGTATGGCGTCTAGCCCGATATGGCGCGGCGGGGGTCGGATTTTCCCCAATAAACCGGACGAGAATTTTAGCCACAAGCTTAACAAGAAAATGTACCGCGCTGGTATGTGTTCGATTCTCTCTCAGCTTGCCCGGGAAGGTCGGCTTGCGGTGATCGACGGATTTAACATCGATACACCGAAGACCAAGCATCTCGCCGCTAAGCTTAAAGGCATGGGGCTGGAAAATGTGTTGATTATCACAGATCAATTCGACGAGAACTTGTATCTCTCGGCGCGTAATTTGCCCAACGTTTTGGTTGTTGAAGCGGATCACGCGGATCCGGTCAGCCTGGTGCGGTATGCGAAAGTTTTGATGACGCGCAACGCCGTCAAGAAAATGGAAGAGGTGTTGGCATGACCGCTCAACCCAGTCAAGAACGTTTGATGCAAATTATCGCTGCGCCGGTGGTTTCGGAAAAGAGCACTTATGTTGCCGACAAATACAATCAAGTGGTTTTCGAAGTCATTCCAGATGCAACCAAACCTGAAATCAAGGCTGCGGTGGAATTTATGTTTAAGGTCGAAGTAGTGGGAGTGCGCGTGGCGAATACCATGGGCAAATCAAAGCGATTCGGCCGATTTATGGGGAAACGTGGTGACGTGAAGCGTGCGTTTGTTTCCCTCAAGTCCGGTCAAGAAATTATCTTCACCGGGGAATAGGACACTTATGGCACTCGTAAAACTCAAACCTACTTCGCCCGGCCGGCGCGGCGTCGTTCGCGTTGTCACGCCGAATTTGCATAAGGGCGGCCCCATTCCGGCGCTGACTGAACACAAAATTCGCGGTTCCGGTCGCAACAACAACGGTCACATCACGACCCGGCATAAGGGCGGTGGTCACAAGCAACACTATCGCGTGGTTGATTTCCGTCGTGATAAGGACGGTATCGTGGGGAAGGTGGAACGCATCGAACATGATCCCAATCGGAGTGCACACCTAGCCCTGTTGTGCTATCGCGATGGCGAGCGGCGCTACATCATCGCACCCCGTGGCGTTACCGTGGGCACGGAACTGCTAAGCGGTCCGGAAGCGCCAATTAAGCCCGGCAATACCCTGCCGTTGCGCAATATTCCTGTGGGCACCACGGTTCATTGCATCGAGATGCTCCCTGGCAAAGGCGCGCAGATCGCCCGCTCGGCGGGGACCTCTGTTCAGTTGCTGGCGCGGGAGGGTAGTTATGCTCAGTTGCGGTTACGCTCCGGTGAAATTCGCAAGGTTCATGTGGATTGTCGCGCTACCATCGGCGATGTGGGTAACGAAGAGCATAATCTTGAGTCCATCGGTAAGGCGGGCGCCATGCGTTGGCGTGGCGTTCGACCGACGGTGCGCGGCGTCGCGATGAACCCGGTAGACCATCCGCACGGCGGTGGCGAGGGCAAGACCGCAGCAGGCCGTCAGCCGGTGAGCCCATGGGGTCTTCAGACCAAGGGTTACCGCACTCGTAACAATAAGCGCACCGATGGCATGATCGTACGCCGTCGCCACAGCAAGTAAAGGGATAGCGATATGGCACGTTCAGTAAAAAAAGGCCCCTTCGTTGATGGCCACTTGATTAAGAAAATTGAGACCGCGCAAGCAACAAAAGACAAGCGACCCATTAAGACCTGGTCGCGCCGCTCAACGGTGTTGCCTGATTTTGTAGGACTTACGATTGCCGTACACAACGGCAAGCAGCATGTCCCCGTTTACGTAACGGAGAATATGGTCGGACACAAGCTTGGCGAATTCTCGCACACCCGCACCTTCAAAGGGCACCCGGGTGACAAGAAGGTCGCTGCGCCTGCGGCTAAGAAATAAGAGGACTGAAGAAAATGCAAGTTTCCGCAAAATTGTTTGGAGTCCGCTTGTCGGCGCAAAAAGGCCGGCTGGTTGCGGACCAAGTACGCGGCCTCAAGGTTGACCGCGCACTTAACGTGCTCACCTTCATGCCGCAAAAAAGCGCGAAAATCATCAAGAAGGTCCTCGAGTCTGCGATTGCCAACGCGGAGCATAACGAGGGCGCCGATATCGACGAGTTGAAGCTCTCAACCATACACGTCGAAAAAGGCCCAGTGATGAAGCGCATGAGTGCTCGCGCGAAGGGCCGTGGCAATACTATCGTTAAACCGACTTGTCACATCTATGTGACCGTGGCGGATAAAGGGTAAATTATGGGACAAAAAATACATCCAATCGGATTCCGCCTAAGCGTAACAAGGAATTGGTCATCGCGTTGGTTTGCGGAAGGTAAGAATTTCGCAGCGATGATCAAAGATGATTTGAAAGTGCGCGAGTTCCTAAAGAAGAAGCTGGCACATGCTTCCGTCGGTCGTATCGTCATCGAGCGCCCTGCCAAGAATGCGAAAATCACTATATACAGCGCGCGTCCTGGTGTGGTGATCGGTAAAAAAGGCGAGGATATCGAAATTTTGCGCGCCAGCCTGCAAAAAATGATGGGTGTGCCCGTGCACGTCAACATCGAAGAAATTCGCAAGCCTGAGCTGGATGCGCAGATTATTGCCGACGGCATTTCTAGCCAATTAGAAAAGCGCGTGATGTTTCGTCGCGCCATGAAGCGTGCGATGACCAACGCGATGCGCTTAGGTGCTCAGGGCATCAAGATCATGAGCGCAGGGCGGCTAAACGGAATTGAGATCGCGCGTACCGAATGGTATCGCGAGGGCCGCGTGCCGCTACACACACTGCGTGCTGATATCGACTATGGGTTTTCAGAAGCAAAGACCACCTATGGTGTGATTGGCGTACGAGTTTTGGTATATAAGGGCGACATGCTGGCGCCAGGCGAGAAGCCTGCTGCGGCACCCGCTGAGCCTGAGAAGCGGACGAGAAAACCGGGAGTGAGAAATGCTGCAACCAGCTAGAACAAAATATCGCAAACAGCAGAAAGGCCGCAATCGCGGCGTTGCGACTCGCGGTGCAAAAGTGAGCTTTGGTGAATTTGGGCTGAAGGCAACGGAGCGCGGTCGTCTTACCGCGCGTCAGATCGAGGCAGCGCGCCGCGCGATGACCCGTCACATCAAGCGTGGCGGTCGCATCTGGATTCGCATTTTCCCCGACAAGCCCATCTCCACTAAGCCTGCCGAGGTTAGGATGGGTAACGGTAAGGGAAACCCGGAGTACTTTGTTGCCGAGATTGTGCCAGGTAAAGTGCTGTACGAGATGGATGGTGTAGACGAAAAACTAGCGCGTGAAGCGTTTGCGCTGGCGGCGGCTAAGCTGCCTCTTGCAACGACGTTCGTGACGCGCCAATTAGGGTAAAGCAATGAAAGCAACAGACCTGCGTGTTAAATCCGATGCCGAGCTGAATCAGGAGCTTTTGTCCTTGCGCAAGGCGCAATTCAGCATGCGCATGCAAGTTGCGACGCAGCAACTAACCAACGTCTCCGAGATTCGCAAGGTGCGGCGCGACATTGCTCGCGTCAAAACCATTCTCAATGAGAAGGCCAGCGTAAAATGAGTGAAACCAAAGAGAAACGTCGGCTGTCCGGTCGTGTCGTAAGCACCAAGATGACGAAAACGGTAACGGTCTTGGTTGAAAGAACCGTTACGCATCCCATATACGGAAAAGTTCAGCGGCGGTCAAAGAAGTATCATGCCCACGTCGAGACCAACACCTATAACGAAGGCGATGTTGTCGTCATAGAGGAGTCGCGGCCAATTTCTAAGACGAAAGCGTGGCGAGTACTAGACCTAGCCAGTAAAATTTCCGCTGGCTAGGGCTTGTGAGCTTTGGCTAAGCACGTTACAATCGCAGACTTTGTAGATTCACTCAACTCCTAACGGGGTCCAAAACTAGACGTAGCGCAGCGGTAGTTACCGCACCAAACGTAAAAGTTGGATTGAAAAATCATGATTCAAATGCAATCGTTGTTGGAAGTTGCTGACAACACAGGTGCGCGTTCTGTGATGTGCATCAAAGTTTTGGGGGGCTCCAAGCGTCGTTACGCCGGCATCGGTGACGTCATCAAGGTCAGCATTAAGTCCGCTGCGCCACGTGGGCGCGTGAAAAAGGGTGAAGTGTATAGCGCCGTTGTCGTTCGCACCGCTAAAGGCGTACGCCGTGACGATGGCTCCCTGGTTAAGTTCGACACTAATGCAGCTGTCCTGCTTAACAACAAGCTTGAGCCCATTGGCACGCGCATCTTCGGTCCGGTGACACGCGAGTTGCGTACTGAGCGCTTC
The DNA here is from genome assembly GCA_039917535.1 of Burkholderiales bacterium. Classification (GTDB taxonomy): domain Bacteria; phylum Pseudomonadota; class Gammaproteobacteria; order Burkholderiales; family JALYOK01; genus JBDSJK01. The sequence goes on along the minus strand of JBDSJK010000473.1, from coordinate 4,312 downwards.
ATGAAAATAGTTTCTTTAGCTCCCGAAGTTTTGTAGGAGACGGCTATGAAAAGGATTAAAAAAGGCGATCAAGTGATTAGCATTGCTGGCAGAGATAAAGGTAAGCGCGGCAGTGTTCTTAAGATTGTGGGCATGGATAAGATTGTCGTCGAGGGCATTAATCGCAGCAAGAAACACTTGAAGCCCAACCCCATGAAGGGGCAAGTGGGCGGTATCGTCGATAAAGACATGCCGATACATATTTCCAATATCGCGATGTTCAATAGCGCGACGCAAAAAGCGGATCGCGTTGGGATCAAGATTTTGGAAGATGGTCGAAAAGTACGCTTTTTCAAATCTAACGGTGAAGTGATAGATCGCTAGGAATTATTTATGGCACGCCTGCAAAGCTATTACAAAGAAACCGTCGTCCCGCAGCTTTTGAAGGATTTCGGTTACAAATCGGTGATGGAAGTACCGCGCATCCAGAAGATCACGCTCAACATGGGCGTGGGTGAGGCGGTTGCCGATAAAAAAGTGCTCGATAACGCGGTGGGTGACATGCAAAAAATTGCTGGTCAAAAGCCACTTGTGACCAAAACCCGTAAATCGATTGCAAATTTCAAGATTCGCGATAATTATCCCATCGGTTGCAAGGTCACGCTACGCAGCGGAAGGATGTATGAGTTTCTTGACCGCCTAGTCACAATCGCAATTCCGCGGATCAGAGACTTCCGCGGCATTTCGGCTAGATCATTTGACGGCCGTGGCAATTTCAACCTAGGTGTGAAAGAACAGATCATTTTTCCCGAGATTGAATACGATAAAATCGACGCTTTGCGCGGACTCAATATCACGATCACAACAACGGCCAAGAACGATGCTGAGGCGAGAGCATTGCTGGCTGCATTTAAATTTCCGTTCCGGAATTGAGGTAACGAATGGCCAAACTTGCTGTGATTAACCGGGAAGAAAAGCGTCGTGAAACGGTCGCGAAATACGCTGCTAGGCGTAGCGAGCTGATGGCGATGATAAACAACCAAAAAGCCACGCCTGAAGCTCGGCGTGAAGCCCGTGCTCAACTTGAGCAACTGCCGCGCAATGCGAGTCCGGTACGCTTGCGCAATCGTTGCTCGCTGACAGGGCGTCCGCGCGGCACATTCCGTAAATTCGGTTTGGGGCGTAGCAAATTGCGGGAAATTGCGATGCGTGGCGAGATTCCAGGCTTAATTAAAGCAAGTTGGTAGTCGGAGATATTTGATGAGCATGAGTGATCCAGTAGCCGATATGCTGACGCGCATCCGCAATGCACAAGGTGCAGAGAAAACGGCGGTATTAATGCCTTCGTCAACCTTGAAGGTTGATATTGCAAAAGTCTTGAAAGAAGAAGGCTACATTGACGACTTCGCGGTGCGTGTTGCCGACAATAAGGCAATCCTCGAGGTGTCGCTCAAGTATTACGCAGGCAAGCCGGTGATTGAAAAAATCGAACGTATTAGTCGTCCAGGATTGCGCATTTACAAAAGTCGCGACGATCTTCCCCGGGTGATGAACGGCCTGGGTGTAGCGATTGTATCGACCTCCAAAGGGGTCATGACTGATCGTAAAGCGCGCGCCACCGGTGTCGGTGGTGAAGTCCTGTGCATCGTAGCGTAATTTAAGAGAACCCCTATGTCGCGCGTTGGTAAAGCTCCTATTGCGTTACCTGAAAAGGTAGACGTCAATATTACGGGTAGTGAGGTTTCCGTAAAGGGACCCCTAGGTTCGTTGAAGCATCTTTTCGATGACAAGATCGCAGTGGCTCGCGAAGGTAATCAAATTTTGGTCAAGCCTACCGATGGATCAATTGAAGCGAACGCCATGTCGGGTACAGCCCGTGCGCTGATTGCGAACATGGTGAGCGGTGTGACCAAGGGGTTCGAGCGTAAATTGACGCTGGTGGGCGTGGGGTACCGCGCCCAGGCTAATGGCCAAGTATTGAACCTAACGTTGGGCTTTTCTCACCCCGTAGCTCACAAGATGCCGGAGGGGATTAAGGTCGTGACCCCGACACAAACAGAAATTGTTATCACGGGCATCGACAAGCAGCGCGTCGGTCAAGTCGCAGCGGAAGTGCGCGCCTACCGTAAGCCTGAACCCTATAAGGGCAAAGGCGTGCGCTATTCGGATGAAGTCGTTTCGTTGAAAGAAACGAAGAAGAAGTAATCGAGGATAAACATGCTTGACACTAAAGAATCTCGTTTGCGTCGTGCCAAAAAAACTCGGATGAAAATGGCCGAACTCAAAGTGGTTCGTCTTTGCGTGCACCGCACTAATGGCCATATCTATGCGCAAATTATTGATAGCGCCGCTGGAAAAGTGCTAGCTAGCGCGTCAACGGTTGAAGCCGAAGTGCGCAAAGAATTGCCCAGTGGGGGTAGTACCCAAGCGGCCAAATTGGTTGGAAAGAGAATTGCCGATCGCGCAAAGAGTTTAGGTATTTCAAAATTGGCGTTCGATCGTTCGGGTTTTAAATATCATGGCCGCGTCAAGGCACTTGCCGACGCTGCTCGTGAGCACGGCCTCACGTTGTAAGGATTAGGAAGATGGCAAAAGTCGATTCTGATGAGCGTTCCGATGGTCTCCGCGAAAAAATGGTCGCGGTTAACCGTGTCACCAAAGTAGTCAAGGGTGGCCGTATTATGGGTTTCGCTGCCTTGACGGTGGTTGGCGATGGTGATGGCAGCATCGGTATGGGTAAAGGTAAAGCTCGCGAAGTACCGGTAGCTGTGCAAAAAGCCATGGATCAGGCGCGTCGCAACATGGTCAAGATTAGCCTCAAGAGCGGTACCTTGCATCATTCTGTAATGGGAATACACGGCGCAGCCAGGGTATTCATGCAGCCTGCTTCTGAGGGTACGGGGATTATTGCTGGTGGTCCAATGCGTGCGGTGTTTGAAGTAATGGGTGTGACAAACGTCCTTGCCAAATGTCACGGTTCCACTAACCCGTATAACGTTGTTCGCGCCACTTTGCATGGCTTACTCGCAATGAATACGCCAGCGGAAATCGCCGCGAAACGCGGTAAGCAGGTTGAAGAGTTACTGGGGTAAATCATGATGAGTGAGACTAAGAAAATCAAAGTCACTTTGATTAAGAGTCCGATTGGTGCGAAGAGCAACCATCGTGCTTCGGTACAAGGTTTGGGGCTGCGTCGCATGCATGAGACGGTCGAAGTGGAAGATACACCGGCGGTGCGCGGTATGATTAACCGCGTCAGTTTTCTCGTCAAAGTTAGTTAAGTCTGGAAGGTTCGTTATGCAACTGAATTCTCTGAAGCCCGCAGTTGGCGCCAAACATCCAAAGCGCCGTGTTGGCCGTGGTATCGGGAGCGGCCTGGGCAAAACCGCAGGTCGCGGTCACAAAGGGCAAAAATCCCGTGCGGGTGGTTTCCACAAAGTGGGTTTTGAGGGAGGACAGATGCCTTTGCAACGCCGTTTACCAAAGCGCGGTTTTGTATCGCTGACGCGTAATGATGTCGCGCAAGTTCGGCTGATGGATTTGGATAAGATTCCCGGTGACGCCATCGATTTACTCGCGCTGAAGCAGGCGGGCTTGGCACCTGGATTAGCTATTTCCGCTAAAGTTTTCCTGAAGGGCGAAATCAAACGCGCCATTAAGATACAGGGCCTAGGCGTGACCAAAGGCGCCCGAGCGGCCATTGAGGCTGCCGGTGGTTCCATCGCTGAGTAGACATATTGGCCACTAGCTCCACACCCAGCGGTTCGTTGTCACTAGCCAAGATGGGTGACCTCAAGCGCCGTCTCATATTCTTGTTGCTTGCGCTGATTGTCTATCGGATCGGCGCACATGTTCCCGTCCCGGGTATTGATCCGGGTGAGTTAGCTCGACTATTCCAATCGCAGCAAGGCGGCATATTGGGTATGTTCAACATGTTCTCCGGTGGGGCGCTACAGCGTTTTACGGTGTTCGCGTTGGGTATCATGCCCTACATCTCCGCCTCTATTATTATTCAATTGCTTACCGTAGTGTCGCCGACCCTGGAGCAGATGAAAAAAGAAGGTGAATCCGGGCGGCGTAAGATTACACAGTACACTCGCTATGGCACCGTAGGCTTAGCATTATTCCAGTCCATGGGCATTGCAATCGCGCTGGAGTCCCAGGTTGGCCTCGTACTCCATCCCGGCTTCTTATTTCGCATCACCACCGTAATTTCGCTGACCACGGGAACCATGTTTCTGATGTGGTTAGGCGAGCAGATCACGGAGCGTGGCATCGGTAACGGTATTTCCCTGATAATCTTTGCCGGCATTGTCGCCGGCCTGCCCCATGC
>JBDSJK010000472.1:0-4568 GCA_039917535.1 Burkholderiales bacterium | reverse complement strand
CCGCTTGTAGCTCGCAAAGCGGCGCGCGAAGCCGATGGTGAGCACGTTCGGATCTAATGGGTCTGCGTGCCGGAATAGGCGATCAAGGTGGGCATCGCTACCGTGGATGCGCAACTGCTGACGGCGTATGCGCTTGTGTACCGTCTCCAGCATGCGCGCTTTGAGGGCTTGACGCACGCTCCAAAAAATGTGATCCGGAATCTCGTCGATGCGTTGCCAAAAGCTGTCGTCGTAGCTGTAGCGCCATTCTTGGCCGAGATAACGATCAAAAACTTCCGTCCATTCCCAGGCCAGAAATGTCGGCACATGCACGCCGTTGGTGACATAGGCGAGCGGATTTTCATCGGCATCAATATCGGGCCACATGGGCGCGCAAATTTTCGCCGACACATCCCCATGGATTTTGGATACGCCATTTTGAAAACGCGAGCCACGGATCGCTAGTGCCGTCATATTGAAATCAGCGGCACCATTCACGATACCCAGCGAATAAAGCTGTTCTGGGTTCATCGCAACACCGCGGCACAATTGCTCTAAATAAGGCAGCAACTGGTCGCGGCTAAAATGATCATGGCCTGCCGGCACGGGCGTATGGGTGGTGAACACAGTATTCGAGCCGACGACCTCCATGGCGGCGGCAAAATCCAGGCCTTCTTGCATCAGTTTTCGGACGCGAGAAATCACCAGGAAGGCCGCATGACCTTCGTTAATATGCCAGGCAGTTGGCTGCAGGCTTAGCTCACGCAGCACGCATACGCCGCCGACGCCCAACACCATTTCCTGCTTGATCCGCATGTCGCGATCACCGCCATAGAGCTGGTGGGTGATATCCCGATCGGCCTCGCTGTTGCTAGTCAAATTCGTATCAAGCAGATAAAGTGTGACATGCCCGGCGCGGGCCCGCCAAGCTTTTACCATGACCGTTCGACCCGGCATTTCGATCGGCACAATGACTTCGCTACCATCATCGCGGAGCGCGGGATTGATTGGCAGCTTGTCGAAATCGGCATCGTGATAAACGGCTATTTGGTTGCCTTCGCCGTCGATGCGTTGATGAAAATAACCCTGACGGTAAAGCAAGCCAACAGCGATAAACGGCAACCGCATGTCGCTGGCAGCTTTGCAATGGTCGCCGGCGAGAATGCCCAAACCGCCGGAATAAATAGGAAAACTTTCGTGAAAGCCAAACTCGGCGCAAAAATAGGCGATGAGATCGTTTTGGCGTAGCCACTCCGAGCCATCGCGACGTAACGGCTCCGTGTGATAGCTATCGTAATCCGACAGAATTTGATTAAATGTAGAGAGGAATACCTGGTCGTTTGACGCCTCGATCAGCCTGCGTTCGTCAACTCGCCGTAAGAATTCCTTTGGGCTATTGTTGACCGCGCGCCACAGGTTTCGATCCAGACGGGAAAACAGGGTGCGGGTTGGCCGATGCCAACTGTACCAAAGGTTATCGGCTATTTCCTCTAGCCGCCGCAAGCGGTGGGGAATTTTAGGATTTACTTCGAGTTTGAATATCGTGCCTGATCTCATACTTTATCGGTTTGCAAGATAGGTGCCAATGATTTATTGTCGCAGTAGATTTGCACGGTAATACTTGAGTTCGTCGATGGACTCATAGATGTCTGCCAGCGCTTGATGGCGGCTTTCTTTCTTGAAACCATCGTAGACTGCCGGGTACCAACGTTTTGCTAGCTCTTTTAGCGTGCTCACATCTAGGTTGCGATAGTGAAAATATGCCTCTAAATGGGGCATATGCCCAGCAAGAAAACGTCGATCTTGGCAAATGGAGTTACCGCACATGGGCGATGCGTTGGCCGGCACCAGCGGCTTTAAAAATTCGATCATCGCAGCGGAAACATTTGCTTCGTCTAAATCCGATGCTTTCACCTTGTCGATCAGCCCGGAACGGCCATGGGTGCCTTTATTCCAGGCATCCATAGCGTCCAGCACGGCGTTGCTTTGGCGGACGACCAACACTGGCGCTTCTGAAACAGTATTCAAATCCGCGTCGGTTACGACCAGTGCTACTTCAATAATACGGTCCGTAAGCGGATTCAATCCGCTCATTTCCATATCGATCCAAATTAGGCGATTTTTATCTTGTGCCATCTTTTCATGGTTATCATGATTGAGTTTTTACTTACAATACCCAATATTGTGACATAACCCCACTCAATCCATACCTCGCTCGAGGAAAAAATGAATCGCTTTACAACTTTGTTTCTCGTTCTGCTGGCACTGACAATTATCCTAAAGTTCTGGTTGGCACGCCGCCATGGTGCTTATGTTGTCGCAAATCGTGACCGGGTTCCGGAGCGTTTTGCCGGAAAAATCTCCTTAGAGTCCCATCAAAAAGCGGCCGACTATACCTATGCGAAAGTTAATTTGAATATTGTCGGCATTATCATTGATGTTGTCGTCTTGCTGGCCTTTACCCTGGGCGGCGGGATCAATTGGCTGGATCAAATTTGGCGCGCCCTCCTAGGCGATGGCCTTGTAAGCGGTGTTGCCATCATCGCCAGCGTTGTAATTATCGCCGCGTTGATCGATCTGCCGCTTTCCCTGTATCGCACGTTCAAGCTCGAAGCGAGTTTTGGTTTCAACAAAATGACGCTGAGTCTGTTCCTGAGCGATTTGCTCAAGCAAGGGTTGCTTGCCGCTGCCATTGGGGCGCCGATTATTCTAGCGGCACTGTGGATGATGGGACGGCTCGGCGAGCAATGGTGGTTGTACGCATGGGTCGCATGGTCAGGGTTTAATCTGTTCTTGCTGGCCGTTTATCCGACCTGGATCGCGCCACTGTTTAACAAATTCACGCCGCTGGATAACGCCGATCTGAAAGGCCGTATCGAGCGGTTGATGAGCAAATGTGGCTTCCAATCGTCCGGTTTGTTTGTAATGGACGGTAGCCTGCGCTCCAGCCACGGCAACGCCTATTTCACCGGCTTTGGTAAGAACAAGCGCGTGGTGTTTTTTGACACGCTGTTGAATGCCTTGGATGGTAACGAAATCGAAGCCGTATTAGCCCACGAACTAGGTCATTTTAAACGCCGCCACGTGATCAAGCGCATCGTATTGACCTTCATCGGCAGTTTTATTTTTTTATGGCTGCTGGCGCAACTCATGAACGCGCCTTGGTTCTTTAGCGGTCTGGGCGTACAACACCAAAGCACTGCCCTTGCGTTGATTTTGTTTTTTTTAGCTTTACCGGTATTTACTTACTTGCTACATCCGATAGCGAGCTATTACTCGCGTAAACAAGAATTCGAGGCGGACGCCTATGCGGCACAACAATCAAACGCCAACGATCTAGTTAGCGCCCTGGTGAAGCTTTACAAAGACAACGCATCAACATTGACGCCAGATCCGCTGCACTCAGCTTTCTATGATTCACACCCGCCGGCCGCCGCGCGCATCGAGCGGCTGTTGGCCGCTGGCTAGCCCCTAGCACCAGCCGTTTTGTTTAGCGTCCTACCCAGCTTGCGACGGTAAATAGCGCTAAAACGCCCAGCCATACCACGACCGTGCGCCAAATCAACCCCTCGGTGCTGTGCAAGTGGTCGGCATGGACGACTTCGCCGGAACCGATCTCCGGGCGAAATTCCACCCCCTGTTCGCTGGAAATTGGATCACCTAATTTGACCCCCATTGCGCCTGCGCCACTGGCGAGCAGCGTGCCTGACGCATCATCGGGCCATTCCTTGGCCTGAGAACGCCAGCAGTAAATTGCGTCCTCAAAATTCCCGGCTATGGCAAACGAAATCGCCGTAAGCCGTTGCGGTAGCCAATCGATCCAGTGAAAAATCTTGCGCGCAAGTGCGGCAAGCGCCGGGCTGGTGTCGCGCTTGGACTCTGACCAATAGTCCGCCAACAGCGCCACTGCCCAATAAAGCAGGGGCCCGACGGGCCCGGGCAGGACGACAAACCAAAATACCGGCGCTAAGCAATGGCGGTGGATGTCGATCAGGGAACCTTCAATAGTAAGCCGCGCTAGGGTGCCTGAATCCAACCCCTGAGTCGCAATACCTCGCCAAGCGCGCAGCAACGAATAGGCCTCCGCAAAATCTTCGTGGCGTAACGCAACCGACATGGCGTTCAGATGATCCAGCGTTCGTTTCAGATGCAGAAAGGCGAACAATACTGCGACACTCAGCAGCCATGCTAATGCGGGGCTGATGCTGTAAACCAAACCATAAACAGCGAGAGCGATGACGGCGATTGGCACCGCCACGGCGAGCCATGCAATGACACCGAGGCGATGTTCGCCAGCATCCATCGCATGTCGTACAAATTCCGCGTAGCGCTGCAACAGACCGTCGAATTTTCCTCGCAGCGGCACGATTACGTAGAGGTCGAGCAACAGCGCCACGACAACAGCGAGTAAGGTCATAGGAGTTTGATTAAAATCATAAACGCAACCATAGCATAGACCCGTTGCCATTGAAAAACGGGGCGCACTGGGGAGAAATTCAAATGAAAAAAACCCCACCCATTTCTGGGTGGGGCCAACCGCTCTCGGAGGAGAAAATGATGGAGTGAACGAGGAGGAGGAACGTTCGTTA
>JBDSJK010000471.1:0-11381 GCA_039917535.1 Burkholderiales bacterium | reverse complement strand
ACACGGCCACGACCCAGAAGATGAGTTTGTAGGTGTGGCGCACCCGGGGGATGGCGCAGACCTCGCCCGGTTTGCACGCCTCTACCGAGCGGAAGATGCGCCGCCAGGCGAAGAAAAGGGCGACCAGTGCCGCGCCAATGAAAATCGGCCGGTACGGCTCCAACACGGTCAGGTTGCCGATCCAGGCTCCGCTGAAGCCGAGTCCGACCAGAACCAGTGGTCCCAGGCAGCAGGTGGAAGCAAGGATGGCGGCCAGCCCGCCGGTGACGAGGGCACCGCGCCCGTTTTTTGGTTTAGACATACGCTTGTCCTTTCGAATCTTTTGTGGATAGCGTAAGCTTACTTCCGTAGTTATGTACGGAGTCAAGCGATATGGAAAACAATTTTGAAAACCTGACCATCGGCGTCTTTGCTAGGGCGGCCGGGGTCAATGTGGAAACCATCCGGTTCTATCAACGCAAGGGCTTGTTGCCGGAGCCGGACAAGCCTTATGGCAGCATTCGCCGTTATGGCGAGACGGATGTGACGCGGGTGCGCTTCGTGAAATCAGCCCAGCGGCTGGGGTTTAGCCTAGACGAGATCGCCGAGTTGCTGCGATTGGAGGACGGCACCCACTGCGAAGAAGCGAGCAGCCTGGCCGAGCACAAGCTCAAAGATGTGCGCGAGAAAATTGCGGACCTAGCCCGCATGGAGATCGCACTGTCCGAGCTTGTGTGCGCCTGCCATGCGACCAAGAGGAACGTTTCCTGCCCGCTGATCGCGTCGCTGCAAGAGAAGAAAGCGCTTCGCGCTTCCGGCGCGGGATAATCAAACAGCGGTTGGGCTTAGCGTGCTTTATTTTCCGTTTTCTGAGGCGACCCCAACCTAGCTCGGCTATGATCTGCTGCATGTGTAGCCGAGCAAACGGCGTCAACGCGATAGGCGCAAGGAATTAGTAACGGATCGTGATTTCTCTCTGTTCACGACCATGGGACTGATTAGTGTCCGCTTCGTGGCGACGATTTGGACTCGTTCCTGACGGACCAACTTCTGCAGTTCGGCGTGCCCGCTTGCCTCAAACTACATGGCGTCGAATCGGACGCCCGAACCGGTACGCACCGCGACGTGAAATGATGAATCAGCTGCAACCCGCTCTCAGCTTGCCTTCTGGCGATGCCTGCCCGGAACAGCACATCCCGCTTGGTTCCTGGCTCGGTGAGATTTGCGCATTAAAGCATGCAGATAGCCCCACACCCCTGATGCTTATCAAAAATTACTGCTAAAATTAAGGCAGTTAAGCAATAAACTTCCGAATTACTTTAAAGTAGAAAACGTTGAATAAGTTAATTCTTCTGTTGCTTGCCGGGTTCATTGCTTACGGCATGATACGTAGTTATTTACGGCGCAATGGGCGTAGCGATGTTGATGACGTCGCGTCAAAAACCAAACTGGCTGGAGAAAACATGGTGCGTTGCAAACATTGCGGTGTGCATTTGCCGATCAGTGAATCCATGCTGTCACAAGGAAATTATTTCTGTAGCAACGAACACCGCTTGATGCACAGCAAGTGATGGCAGTGCTCGCTAGTTTCGTGCCTGGTCGCCTTGCTACCCTGGTCTCGAAGCAAGAGTTAGAGCGTAATCCGCCGGCTTCCTACTGGCATTCCCTAGCCTATTTCAATATCTACCGGTTGGTCGTCGGACTGCTACTCGGCATTCTGACCTGGTATTCCCACCGCGAGGCGCTTGCCGTGGCGCTGCCTTCCCAGCTTTACTATGGCGCGTGCCTCGGCTCGGCCCTGACGGGCTTGCTCGGCGTGGCGGCCTATACTTGGCGGCAACCGCGCTTTTTCGTGCAACTCGCCTTTGCGCTCATCGCGGACATTGTCTTTATCACCTTGATGATTTACGCCAGCGGTGGCATAGACAGCGGCTTAGAGTTATTGCTGTTTGTTACCCTCGCTGCGGGCGGGTTGATCAATCGTGGGCGACTGGCTATGTTCTACGCCTCTCTGGCGACCGTCGCGGTGTTAGCGGAAGAAACGCTGCGCATGTTTTGGGCAGATGATCGACCGCAATATTTGCAAACCGGCTTGTTGAGTATCGGCTATTTTGCCGTAGCGTGGCTGGCGCATACGCTGTCGCAATACACAAGGGAGAGCGAACAACTTGCGGCTCAGCGCGGCGTGGATTTGGCCAACTTGGGTCAAGTGAATGAACTCATTCTGCGCGACATGGCGGACGGCGTGATTGTAGTGGATGCCAATGACGTGATTCGTACTCGCAATAGCAAGACGGAAGAATTACTGGGCCCCATGCCCTTGGCCGTCGCGGAGCCACGCTTGCGCGACTACTCCCCCGAACTGGCGGAATGGCTGGCCGGCTGGCGAAATAATCCGAATAATCGCTTCATGTTGATGAGATCGCCAGTCGCGACCAAGCAAATGCGCGTGCGTTTTGTTCCCATTGGGGAACGTAATCTACACGGTACGGTTATATTTCTCGATGACTTGGCGCAGGAACAGGATCAGGCAAGGCAGATCAAGCTCGCCGCGCTCGGCCGCCTGACGGGCAATATCGCCCATGAGATTCGCAATCCGTTGTCGTCGATTAGCCATGCGACTGAACTGTTACAAGAAAGCGCTATCGACGCAACTGGCCAGAAATTGTTACGCATCATTGCCGACAATACCAGGCGCCTGGGCCGCATGGTCACAGACGTTTTAGAATTGAACCGTTCCGATCGCGCTAAGCCCGACGAGATCGATGCACACACCTATTTGCGTGCATTTATTGACGAGTTACGCCAAGTTGAAAAAATACCCGATACACTTATTTCCCTGGAGCTCAATGTTAGTGGGACGTTATATTTCGATCCCAATCATTTGCATCAGATATTATGGAACCTCATACGCAATGCGATAAGACACTGCAAGGACGCGGATGGCAGCGTGCGAGTGTGTCTGAATCGTTCGCCGCAACCGAACATGTTACAACTCGACATTATGGATGACGGGCCGGGAGTCGCTGCAGACATGGTTACGCGTTTGTTTGAACCCTTCTTTACGACAGAAAGCCAGGGCACCGGGCTGGGGCTGTACATTGCTAGGGAACTGGCGGAAGCAAATGGCGCTGCGCTTGAATATGTTGAACTGGCGCCGGGTGCGCATTTTCGTCTTTTGATTCGGAGTGAACCATGACTGCGCGGCGGGTATTGATTGTTGACGATGAAGCGGACATTCGCGATCTGCTCGAAATGACGCTGATGCGCATGGGGCTGGAAACGGTTACCGCCGGCGATCTGAAAGAAGCCTATCAAAAGCTAGCAGAGGGCCAGTACGATCTGTGTCTGAGCGACATGCAATTACCCGATGGGCTCGGGTTAGAATTGTTGACTCACATTGGAAAATCTTACCCCGGTACACCGGTGGCGGTGATCACCGCCCACGGTAGTGCAGAAAATGCCGTGGCGGCGCTTAAGGCAGGCGCCTTTGATTATCTCCCGAAGCCCGTGTCGCTATCGCAATTGCGCGACCTAGTCAAAGTGGCACTGAAGCTACCGCAAAATCCTAGCGACGCGCGCAAGGTTCCGGCCGTTGTCGAATCGTCCAGTGGGCCCTCGCTGGTCGGGGATTCCAAGAACATCCGCCACGCCCGCGACATGATTCAGCGCTTAGCACGCAGCCAAGCGCCGGTTTACATCACCGGCGAATCAGGTACCGGTAAAGAGGTTGCCGCGCGCACCATACACAGCAACAGCGCTCGCGCCGACGGACCGTTCGTCGCGGTGAACTGCGGCGCGATTCCAGAAAATCTCATGGAAAGTGAATTCTTCGGTTACAAAAAAGGGGCGTTCACCGGCGCCAACCAAGATAAGGAAGGCTTTTTTCAAGCTGCCCAAGCGGGCACTTTGTTTCTGGACGAAGTGGCTGACCTGCCGTTACAGATGCAGGTGAAGCTGCTGCGTGTTATTCAGGAAAAGAAAGTTCGTCGCGTGGGTGAAACGGCGGAGGAAAACGTCAACGTTCGCATTGTTAGCGCTACCCATCAAAACCTTGCCGAGCGCGTACAAAATGGCCAGTTCCGCCAGGATTTGTACTATCGCTTGAACGTCATCGAGCTGCGTATGCCCTCGCTACGCGAGATGCCGGACGATGTGCCACACATTGCCAGCGCGTTACTCAAACGTTTGGCGGCGGAGATGAATGTACCAGTGCCAGAACTAGCCGCTGAAGCCATCGATGCGCTCAAGGTTTATGACTTTCCCGGCAACGTGCGCGAATTGGAAAACGTGCTGGAGCGCGCCCTCGCGCTGTGTAACGACGCGGTGATCCGTCGCAACGACCTCTACTTATCTGAGCACAGCGCCGCCGATGTTCCGGAACTTGCGATCACCGGTTCTCATCCGCCCCTGCCGGCGACTGGCGAACTGCCGCTGCAAGAATATCTCGACAAAGTGGAACGGGAAGCGATCATGGCGGCACTCGAGAAAACCCGCTTCAACAAGACAGCGGCAGCCAAGGTTTTGAGAATTACTTTCCGCGCCTTGCGCTATCGCATGGAACGGCTGGGGATTGAATAAGTAGTAGCTTTGCAACAGTAACACGCTGCCTGTCCCTCACTCTTTGGTCAGTCAATGCGCTCCCGATTCAAGTCGTCAAATTTCCTGATTGATCCCGCGGGGATGTTATCCGCAGCTCGATATATGCCCTCACCCAATTGTGACGACCGCCCGGAGAACTCACCTATCGAGCTATTGGTCATCCACAATATATCGTTACCGCCCGGCGAATTCGATGGAGGCGCTGTCGAGGCATTTTTTGCCAACCGCTTAGATCCAACTCTCCATCCCTACTACGAACAAATTCGCGATTTGCAGGTGTCGGCCCATTTCTTTTTGCGGCGTAACGGCGAACTGGTTCAGTTGGTTCCTTGTTTCAAGCGAGCTTGGCACGCTGGCGTATCTCGCTGGTGTGGGCGGGAGCGCTGCAACGATTTTTCCATCGGCATCGAACTTGAAGGCAGCGATCTTGTACCATTCACCGAGGCGCAATATATTGTATTAACGCGACTAACCCGAGCTTTAATGGCACACTACCCCATCAAAGACGTGGTTGGCCATTCGGACATCGCGCCGGGACGTAAGACGGATCCGGGGCCGCATTTCAATTGGCCGCGCTACCGCCGCAGTTATGCTCGAATTTTGCGTGCTAAATCTATAGTGCTGGGGTGCTGCCGCGAAGTCGGAAAAATAGCCGAAAAATAGCGTATTTCGCCCTTGACAATCCTATCCTGCAACCCTAGTATTAGTCCCTTCTAGCACTGCAAACCACAATATATTGTGGAAATACGGTGTATAGGCTATGCATAACCCTGTACAGTTTGCAATTAGTTGTTTGTTTACAAACTCATAACAAATCGAGGAGCTTTAATGCGTATCTCCACCGATACTTCTCGTTCTGCTGCCGCCCAGCAATTCTCAATTCCTCAAGAGCAGGAAATGGTTGACGAGCGTTATTCATTATTCAAAGTGATTCGCCGCAATGGCTCTGTCGTGGCGTTCGAGCCCGCGAAAATTTCTATCGCCGTGACGAAAGCGTTTTTGGCGATCAACGGTGGCCAAGGTGCGGCTTCCGCACGGGTGCGCGAGCTGGTTGGTCAATTGACCGACCAAGTAGTCAATGCTTTAGTGCGTCGCCAGCCCGGCGGTGGCACGGTGCATATCGAAGACATCCAGGACCAAGTCGAGCTATCGCTGATGCGTTCCGGTGAGCACGAGGTGGCGCGGTCTTACGTGTTGTATCGCGAAGATCGTGCGCGTATGCGCGCCCAGCAAAAAGCGCAACAGCATGTGGAAACAGCCCTCACCATGACCACAGCGAACGGTCAACGTGTGCCGCTGGACATGGCGCGGCTGTTGGCGCTGATCGAGGAAAGCGCGGCGGGACTTAAAGAAGTCGAACCGCAACAAATTCTCGACTCAACGGTCAAGGATTTATACGATGGCGTGCCGGAAGACGAGGTCTATAAGTCAGCCATTATGTCGGCGCGCCAAATGATCGAGAAAGATCCTGCCTACTCGCTGGTCACCGCGCGCCTGCTGTTGCACACCATCCGCCACGAAGTGTTGGGTGAGGAAGCGACCCAGACAGACATGGCGACACGCTATACGGAATATTTCGCGAATTTTATCAAGAAAGGTATCCAAGCCGAACTGTTGGACGAACGTCTAGGCCAATTCGATTTGACAAGGTTAGGCCAGGCGCTTAAGGCGGATCGCGATCTACAGTTTGGCTACCTTGGTCTGCAAACTCTTTATGATCGGTATTTCCTCCATATACGCGATCATCACATCGAGTTGCCGCAGGCCTTCTTTATGCGTGTGGCAATGGGCCTGTCGATCAACGAGATCGACCGCGAAGCTCGGGCCATCGAGTTTTATAACGTGCTGTCGTCATTCGATTACATGTCATCCACGCCCACGCTGTTCAACGCCGGCACACTGCACTCGCAGTTGTCGAGTTGCTATTTGACCACCGTGGCGGACGATCTCGATGGCATCTACGAGGCGGTGAAAGAAAACGCGTTGTTGTCCAAGTGGGCCGGCGGTCTCGGCAACGACTGGACGCCGGTGCGTGCCATGGGTTCCCATATTAAAGGCACCAACGGCAAATCCCAGGGCGTGATTCCGTTTTTGAAAGTGGTGAACGACACCGCGGTTGCCGTGAATCAGGGTGGCAAAAGAAAAGGCGCGGTCTGCACCTATCTTGAAACGTGGCATCTGGATATCGAAGAATTTCTCGAACTACGCAAGAACACCGGTGACGACCGCCGCCGCACCCACGACATGAACACCGCTAATTGGATTCCCGATTTGTTCATGAAGCGAGTGATGGAAGGCAAGGACTGGACATTGTTCTCGCCGGCCGATTGCCCGGACTTGCACGACAAGTTCGGCAAGGCATTTGAAGAAGCCTACACGCGCTGGGAAGCCAAAGCCGCGGCGGGTGAACTTCAGTTGTTCAAGAAAGTTCCGGCTGTACAACTGTGGCGCAAAATGCTGTCAATGCTGTTTGAAACCGGCCATCCGTGGATCACCTTCAAAGATCCGTGCAACATCCGCTCGCCCCAGCAACACGTGGGCGTGGTGCATAGTTCCAATCTTTGCACCGAAATTACGCTTAACACCAGCGCAACGGAAATCGCCGTGTGCAACCTGGGTTCGGTGAATTTGGTCAATCATCTCAAAGACGGCCAACTCGATTTCGACAAGCTCGGCCGCACTATCAAGACCGCGATGCGTATGCTCGATAACGTAATCGACATCAACTATTACGCAGTCAAAAAAGCGCGTGACTCCAATCTCAAGCATCGTCCCGTCGGTTTGGGCATTATGGGTTTTCAAGATTGTCTCCATGAAATGCGCGTGCCGTACGCATCACAACAGGCCATCGAGTTCGCCGACCGCTCCATGGAGATGGTGACCTATCACGCCTACTGGGCTTCCACCGAGCTTGCCGAAGAGCGCGGTCGTTACGCGACTTACAAGGGGTCGTTATGGGATCGCGGTATCTTGCCGCAAGATTCGCTGAATCTGTTGCGCGAAGAGCGTGGCGGCTACGTGGAAGTAGACCAAAGCGAAGCCTTAGATTGGAGCGCACTGCGCAATCGTATTAAGCAACATGGTATGCGCAATTCCAACTGCGTCGCCATTGCGCCGACGGCCACCATCGCCAATATCATAGGCGTGTCCGCTTGCATCGAGCCGACCTATCAAAATCTGTTTGTGAAGTCGAACCTATCCGGCGAGTTCACCGTGGTCAATGACTATCTGGTGCGCGATCTGAAGAAGCTGGGCCTGTGGGACGAAGTCATGGTCGCCGATCTGAAGTATTTCGACGGATCGTTGGCGAAAATAGATCGTGCGCCTGCTGAATTACGCGAGCTTTATGCGACCGCCTTTGAAGTGGAGCCGAGTTGGATTGTGGAATGTGCGGCACGGCGGCAAAAATGGATTGATCAAGCCCAATCGCTCAACATTTATATGGGCGGCGCATCGGGCAAAAAACTCGACGACACCTACAAGCTCGCGTGGCAGCGTGGTCTCAAAACCACCTACTACTTGCGCACCCTGGCCGCCACCTCAGCCGAGAAGTCCACAGGCCGCGGCGGTGAGCTGAATGCCGTGTCGGCTAGCGGTAGTTCCATGTCCGCGTCCCATGGGAACTCCGCAAGCATCAAGGGCGGGCCATCGTTGGAAGAAAACACTATCCAAATGGAAGCGCCTAACTTTTGTGCCATTGACGATCCGCAATGCGAGGCTTGTCAATGATTTTTGGTCACAACGTAGTAATAGCAAAAGGAGAACACCATGGGACTATTTAGTTTTATCAAGGACGCCGGTGAGAAATTGTTCGGGCACAAAGAAGCCCAGGCCGCCGTGTTGGAGCAACAGCAGAAACCCGCCGATCCGGTGAGCCAGGAAAAGGTCAATGCGCTCAATCGCGGTGCGGCAGAATCCATTAAAGCTTACATCACTAAGCAAAATCTCAGTGTCCGGGATTTAAATGTCACCTTTGATGGGGCGACCAGCACGGTCAGCGTATTTGGCGTTGCCCCCGATCAAGCGACAAAAGAGAAGGTTGTGTTGTGCTGTGGTAACGTTGAAGGCGTGGGTGCCGTCAACGACCAAATGGGCGTCGCGTCGCCCGAGCCGGAAGCGCAGTTTCACACCGTGGTTTCGGGTGACACGTTATCGAAAATCGCGAAAGCCGTATACGGCGATGCGATGCGATACCCGGAGATTTTTGAGGCGAACAAGCCGATGCTCACCCACCCGGATAAGATCTATCCGGGGCAGGTGTTGCGCATCCCCGCCAAGTAGTAACGCCTCGTGAAGTAACTACCCAATAATAGGAGAGGTCTGAATAATGGCGCTGCAATTTGGAACGATTAGTTTTTCCGATCCAATCAAACTCGCACAATGGAGCCCAGAACACGGTTCGGGCCTCTATTCCGTGTGTGTCTTAAGCCATGAGTGGAAGCCCGTGCCCTATCAACCGATTTTTTTCGGCGTCTCAAGCAACTTAGCCGATCAGGATTTACCCAGTGAGCAAATCGCGCTGGAATCCTGGAGCGCCCATGCGAGCGGGCCGAGCAAGCTGCTCGTCGCCCACGCGCATTTAGCGGAATTTTCTGAAGATTATTTGATGTTATTTGAGCGGCAATTGATTGCTCAATACCAACCGCCGTGTAACCACTGGGAAACATTGCCGGGCATGGTCGTGCCGCAACTAGAGCGCGCCAGCAGATCAGGCAAAAAGCAAGGCCATCTTCCCGCCGTGACGGCGCAAGGCCAATTGGAGAAAGTGTATGCTTAGTTTTGAAGATGAAGTAATCGCTCCCGCCGTGCGGATGCAACCGATCCCGTCTAGCGTGCCGCCATCCACGCCGCGCGCGCCGGAATATCTGCCGGGGATCGGCATGAATATTGGCTCTCCAGCCATGCCTCCTGAGCAGCCGAAGCATGCCGAGCGGTCTAGCCGCGTCAAGCTGGAAGACAAGCGCGTCATCAATGGCTCAGCCGACGTCAATCAATTGGTACCGTTCAAATATAAATGGGCCTGGGAAAAATATCTCGCCGGTTGCTCCAACCATTGGATGCCGCAAGAAATTAACATGCAGCGCGATATCCAGTTGTGGAAAAGCGCCGACGGCTTGACGGACGATGAGCGCCTGGTGATCAAGCGCAACCTGGGCTTTTTCGTCACCGCCGATTCGCTGGCGGCAAACAACATCGTGCTCGGCACCTATCGCCATATCTCCGCGCCCGAGTGCCGCCAATACTTGCTGCGCCAAGCGTTTGAAGAAGCGATCCACACCCATGCCTATCAATACATCGTCGAGAGCTTGGGCCTGAATGAGTCAGAAATTTTCAACGCCTATCACGAAGTGAAATCCATACGCGATAAAGATGAATTTTTGATTCCGTTCATCAACGTCCTCACTGACCCGAACTTCAAAACCGGCACACCGGAAAGCGACCAAGCGCTCCTCAAGAGCTTGATCGTGTTTTCCTGCATCATGGAAGGCCTGTTCTTTTACGTCGGCTTCGTACAAATTTTGGCGCTTGGCCGACAAAACAAAATGACCGGCGCGGCGGAGCAATATCAATACATCCTACGCGACGAATCCATGCATTGTTCGTTTGGTGTTGATCTTGTCAACACAATCAAGATGGAAAATCCACACCTGTGGACCAAAGAATTCCGCGAAGAAATCAGCCAACTTATGCAACGCGGTGTCGAACTCGAATACCGCTACGCCGAAGACACCATGCCTCGCGGCGTGCTGGGCCTCAACGCGCCGATGTTCAAAGAATACCTACGCTTCATCGCCAACCGCCGCTGTCAACAAATCGGCGTCGACCAACTGTATCCCGGCGCCAGTAATCCATTTCCGTGGATGAGCGAATTGATGGATCTGAAGAAAGAAAAGAACTTTTTCGAGACGCGGGTGATTGAATATCAGACCGGTGGGGCGTTGAGTTGGGATTGATGGATCCGCTGGAAAAACTGATTCTGGCACATGAAGTATTTTAGTCAACTGATGGTTTTTCAAGTGCAAAAATAGAGCTTTGGCCATTTCAGTTTGGGAATCGAACTATTATCGAGTTTTATCCTAAAACACTATGAAGTCCATGAGTGGAAACATGCCTGTGCCATTCTTAAACAAGATTTTCCAAGCGAATGGAATGACATTATCGACGTGTTGACCGCGTTTAGGCTTCATCAAAGCTGGATCAATGTTGGCGGGAAAAACAAATCGTCCGTTTCAAAATGGATCGACAGTGAACTGTACAAGCATGGTTGGATAGAAAAACAGTTTGATACCGAAATCGTAGTCGACAAGAAAGCTCAAAAATCTCCTACTCACAAAATTGACTGCTATAAAAACAACGTAGCACTCGAAATCGAGTGGAATAACAAAGATCCGTTTTTTGATCGGGATTTGAATAATTTTAGGCTTCTATTTGACCTACGGGCAGTAAGCGTTGGTATCATCGTTACCAGACGAGACGAGTTACAAGAGATTTTTGATGGTTTGGGTCGAGGAAAATCTTATGGAAATTCGACTACACACATGAGCAAGTTGTTAACTCGTATTGAAGGGGGTGGAGGTGCAGGCTGCCCACTCTTGGTTTTCGGTATAAGCAAGAAGCTATATGTTGAAGGATAAAAAAATGGACGCTGATTCGCCAAGTGAAGATCTCATAAGAAAAGTGCAGGGGCAATATCGTACGATTCTTGCGGACCCACCTTGGCAGTTCCAAAACCGTACCGGAAAAATGGCGCCAGAACATAGGAGGCTTTCCCGATACGGTACATTGCATCTCGACGACAT
>JBDSJK010000470.1:0-2751 GCA_039917535.1 Burkholderiales bacterium | reverse complement strand
CACGAACCACCTGCAGCGCAGCGAGCGAGATCGCAGCCATTGCCGTCGAACAAGCCTTCTATGCACTGAAGGCTCCGGTCAAGCGGGTGACCGTGAAGGATATCGCCATTCCCTATTCCCCACCACTTGAAAAAGTGGCGCTGCCCGATGAACAGTCTGTGGTCAACTCTGTGCGCGAAGTAATGCGGGCCTGGTCGTAATTCACGCTTCGCACATCGCTCGAATGAAAGTATCACTCAAACTTCCTTTGTTCGGCATGAACATGGAAGAAGCCACCGTCAGCCGTTGGTGCAAGCGCGCCGGCGATGTCTTTGTGAAGGGTGAGCCGTTATACGAAATAGAAACAGAGAAGGTGACGTCGGAAGTCGAGGCCCCCTGCAACGGTACCTTGCTCGAGATGTTGGCGCCCGAGGAAAGCGTCGTCAAAGTCGGCGATGCGGTATGCCATATCGACATGGAACCAAACGCCTGACGTCGATGGAAGTCGAACAACAGAACGGCTGTCGGTGGCCCGTTCTCTCGTTCTGGCGGAGGCGGTGTCCGCCTAAATACTGTTCGCAATCATCCAGTCGTGTCCAATATGACGGGTCTGATAGCCGCGCCAGGGCTAGTCTTTTTGCATTTTATGTCTTGACGTATCCATATTTGTCCACTAGAATCCAGCATATATTTGTGGGTTGGTATGGGGGTAAATAAACGGTGGGACAACCTGTTCATCGGAACATTCATCGCTTGTCGGCGCTGCGCATTGCCAAAGTGACCAAACCGGGATACTACGCCGACGGCGGCGGATTAACTTTGCAAGTGTCCCACTCCGGCACTAAATCCTGGATATTCCGCTTCATGCTCGACGGACGCGCGCGAGAGATGGGTTTGGGACCCTTGCATACGATAGCATTGGCTGAAGCGCGCAGCAAGGCGATGATCTGCCGCAAACAGTTGTTAGAGAATATTGATCCAATCGAGGCCCGCAGGGCTCAGCGTGGCCACGAGCGCTTGCAGTCCGCCCGCTCGATGACGTTCACCGCGTGTGCGGCGGCCTATATCGCCGCACACCGTGTCGGGTGGAGGAACGCCAAGCATGCGACCCAATGGCACAACACCCTCGCGTCCTACGCAGATCCGGTATTCGGCGCCCTCCCCGTCCAGGAGATCGACATCGGTTTGGTCTTGCGCGCATTGGAGCCCATTTGGCATAGTAAGCCCGAGACGGCGAGCCGTGTCCGCGGTCGAATTGAATCGGTCCTGGACTGGGCGACGGTCCGAGGCCTGAGGAAAGGCGATAACCCGGCCCGTTGGCGCGGACATCTGGAGTCACTGTTGCCCTCGCGGGCAAAACTTCAGGTGGTCGAACATCATGCGGCCCTGCCCTATGACCAAATGGCCTTGTTCATGGTAGATCTGCACGCGCAAACGGGCATTGCAGCACGCGCGTTGCAGTTTCTCATCCTAACGGCCGCTCGCACCAGTGAGGTGATCGGCGCACGCTGGGACGAATTTAACTTGGAACTCAAGACCTGGGTCGTCCCCGCCGTACGCATGAAAGCACATCGCGATCATCGCGTGCCGTTGTCCCCTCATGCACTTAAGGTAATCGAGGAAATGCGAGCAATTCAGACCAACGAATTTGTGTTTCCGGGCGCTCGGGCCGGGAAAGCCTTGTCTAATATGGCAATGCTGATGCTGCTGAAACGGATGCACCGAGGCAACTTAACCGCTCATGGCTTTCGTTCGACATTCCGAGATTGGGCTGCGGAGCAAACCAATTATCCTCGGGAAGTAGCGGAAGAGGCGCTGGCGCATACGTTAAACAATAAAGTCGAAGCGGCTTATCGGCGCGGCGATCTTTTTGAGAAACGTCAACGTCTCATGATGGAGTGGGCTAAGTATTGTCAAGCGAGAAAGATGAGGGGCAACATTATCCCTATCAGAAAGGTCACAACTGTTGCCTAATTGTCTGCGAGGACGCTACGCTAAGTGTAACGCAGCGATTTACGTATTCGACACGTTTAGATCAACGCCTCCCTAGCCCTGCGAAAGTTTAAATTCTATAGCTTTACAGAAATAACTTTGCAATGGTGTCAGCTTTTTTGATTTGCACGCTATGGAATTCAACCGTTACGAAGTAAGGTTAATCAAATTCAATGAATACACGACACAATAAGAAGTGCACTAAGAAATCGATAGAAAATCTCCGCACCTGGAAACAGGACTTTTATAGGGATCCACTAGGCCAGCTCGCTATCGATACGCTGGTAACGCTTCGGACTGATCGTGTCTGCGACACGAGCGAGTTGGAGTCAAGTCTTCTCACCGCCTGTTTGCAGGCCGCTAGATATTTGGAAAACGGCGATGATAGTTTCCGCATCGGGAAGGAAGAGCGAGAGATAATCGGACGGACAGCAGAGCAACAATTAAATGCTGCAAAGCTACTCGTTAAGGCAATAGATGATCGCCCCTTTTACACCCACATGCTGATTTCATTGGGGGCCAATAGTCCTGAAACAGAAATTCAAGATATTGCTCCAGAGGCATCCAAACTCAAAATTTTAAGGGCGCTTTTGGTCGCTTATGGAGTGAGTATTTATCAATGGCCTGAAATAGAAAAAAATTGGCCGTACGAAGTCGAGGGGTGCTTACAGTACGCCACTCCAAGACGGCATATAAAATCACGATTACCTGGTGCAGAAATTAGCTTGATATATGAGCTGACTGCCATTTTGCGGTTATGGTCAAGCGAACAACCTTTGG
>JBDSJK010000469.1:0-3730 GCA_039917535.1 Burkholderiales bacterium | reverse complement strand
GCTCTCGCGACGCCGTTTTTCTTGTTTCCAGTTTTCTATTTCCTGCCCTGGAACCCAATTTATGCCGGGATTGCCGCGCTGGTGCTGGGAGCGATCGCTGCAGTCTCGTGCCGTCCCGATCTGAAGGCCAATACTCTGGCAGGCGGAGTTTTATTTCTGGGTATCTACACGATCTTTTTGCTGGGGTTGAAGTGGTCGGCGCCAGGCTACATCGAACAGGTCTGGAATCTGAAGGCGCTGAGCGGTGTGGTCATTTATGGTCTGCCGCTGGAAGAACTCCTGTGGGGATTTTCGTTCGGCCTCGTCTGGACAGGGATATATGAACATTACACATGGAAACGCAGTGTTGCCGGCTAGCCATCACTGGGCTTTCGCAATCGCGGCAATTAAATGGGCGCGCACCCTCGTTTCATTCATCGTACTGGGGCTGATGCTTGGTATGGCGCGTGCCGCGGGGATCAACCCCGATCAGCCCATACGAGTGGATGGAATAGAGCTTTTCTTCGGCTTCGTGCCGGCAGAAATCCTGCGCGGCCATCCGCGCGAACATGAAGAGCAAACCATGCACGGCGGTGTTCCTGGTGGAAGAGGCGTGCACCATTTGATCATCTCTGTGTTCGATGCCAAGACCCGGGCGCGGATTACCGATGCTGCCCTTACTGGCAGCGTCACCGAAGTCGGTATGGCAACCCAAAATAAAAAACTTGAAGCAATGTCTTTCGGCGGCGCCATGAGCTACGGCAACTATTTCACAATGCCCGGCCAAGGCCCGTACGAAATTGTCGTCAACGTCCGCCGTACCGGTAACATCAAGGCAGCGACAGCGAGCTTTCAGTATTGGCAGCCACGCAGGTAGGCGGACCTTTACGTAATCAATTTGAGATCAGGAGCATCGGACGACACACCAACATCGCTCTCCTAACGATGATCCCCAGCAACCAAAAGCCGATTGGGTATTTTCGGCTTTGTCCTTATCGCTGTTTTTCTCCTGGTAGCGGAGCATCGGGCTCACCTTGTCGGTTGGCTGTCGACCAATTGGATATGGCTGTTGCTGCTCGCGTGTCCCTTGATGCATTGTTCATGCACCATGACCATGGTGGTCATGGTGAACGCCCGCCGCGGAAAGGCGACCGCGGAGAACCGAAATGAACCGCCCTGCGCGATCGAAAAATCGGCCTGCTTCGCCGCGTCGAATGGAAAATAGGCGCGGCAGGAATTTCCGCGGCAGTGAGCGGATCGGAATGGTATGAAACTTCATACTTTAGATAATACGACGCTGACGCGCGCGCGGGCCGTTGTGTGGAGGGGTCTCACCCTCCTGACCTGCCCGTGTTGCATACCGATCTGGATCTGGGTGCTGTCGGGAACCGCTGCCGGCGCGCTGCTCAGCAAAAACCTTTACGTTACGATCGCCGTATTTTTCGTGTTGTTTCTATGGTGTGCCTGGAAGGCATTTCGATCCTACGGTCGTGATGATGACGCGCATGACAACCATGCGCCAGGCAAAATTCCCGGCGAATTGCCCAAGGGGCGCAGCAATGGAGCACACTAATCAATCCGACTACGGTCGCACTCTTGAGTATCAGCGGCGAATGAATTGATATTCTGGACACGCAGACACGATATGGAATTGTTCGCGCAAAACGAGATCTGGAATCTCCCGGCTGTGACAGCGTTATTTCCTTTCTGCCGGGGGAATTGTGGCGGAATG
Source organism: Burkholderiales bacterium (assembly GCA_039917535.1). Taxonomy (GTDB): domain Bacteria; phylum Pseudomonadota; class Gammaproteobacteria; order Burkholderiales; family JALYOK01; genus JBDSJK01. The sequence goes on along the minus strand of JBDSJK010000469.1, from coordinate 2,019 downwards.
CTGGCCGGCCTTAGACACCGCGATATTGGTTATAGCGGACATCGGACGAGAGCGCGACGCCAAATGCGCAGGGAGGGACCATCGACCCAATAAATGGCGAACCGGCACGTACCAACCAAGCATTGACTTCGCGCGACAAGAAAAATAACCATTAAGGAGTACTCATGTTCAAACACTTTCTGTTCCCACCGATGGTTCGCCGGTTGCCCGCAAGGCCGTCAAGGCTGCTATTGCCCTTGCAGGCAAGCTCGGCGCCAAAATCACCGCTTACTACGCAATCGATGAATTGCCGCTGATCTACGCCGAGGGCTACCCGATGGACCAGGAGACGGCCGACAGGGTCGAGGAGCAGGCACGTATTGTAGGAAGAACTTATGTCGATGAAATCGGCCACATGGACAAAGCGGCCCGCGTCCCCTTCGCGTCGTTGGTAACCAAGTCCTACACCCCGTATGAAGGAATCGTAAAAGCAGCGACAAAGCGTAAGTGTGATGTGATTTTCATGGCCTCGCATGGCCGCAGAGGCTTTTCCAGGCTAATCATGGGCAGCGTCACGCAGAAAGTGCTGGCGCACGCCAAGATACCCGTAGTCGTGTACCGCTGAACTGCGACGTGCTAAACGCGACTCGCCAAGCAGCTTTTAATCATCGTCTTGAAACGAATCTCATCATGCAAATCGAAATATTGAAAGTGCCTCGGATAACCTTCGATGTGAGCTAGCAATATTCCGCCCCGCCCGGCGGATGGAATACTCCAACCATTCTACGTCACCTTAGGCGCCCCATTTCGAAAAATCGATCAGAAAAAATAAGTCAGCAGCGCGTGCTGGTGTCGCAGGCACACCAATCGTCATCGTCTACAACCGTTACTTTTTCGAGCGAGTGATCTAGTTTTCGAAGGCGCAAGGCAGAAGCTCAGGAGGGCCTAGTCGGGATGTGCGCGTATGCCGGGATTTCGGACATGGAATGCTCGGTGAGAGAGCGCAACTCGCCCAGCGCGAAACCGAGCAATTTTCCGGTTGTCCCGCTTATCCCTATGTTGCCGGTCTTGATCGCGTTATATGACTGGATGGCGATGCCAATTAACCGTTGCTGCTCGTTGCAAACACGTACTTGACGTTGTTCTTCCGTCGTCACCTGGTTTTCAATGGAAGACTGACGCGATCGCCCAAAGGATGTAACTGCATCGGCAATCGCGTTGTCGAGGCAACGGTTGAGCGTGCGAAACTCATCTATAGAGATGTACTCCCGCCGTTCGCCGGCTAACTGAGTGACGGATTGACATACGTCCCCATAATTGTGGACCACCTGGTCAATGGTGTATCCACGGCGCAGCAAGTCAGCGCCGTGCAAGGCCGCGGCGCGCCCGATCTCGGTAGGTGCCGGTGTCGGCACTGGTTCGGGATTTTCCTGGTAGGGGGTTGCCTGCTCACGATGCAGCGTGTCGGTGAGCTGCTGTATGAATAACGGCACACCGTGATCTATGGCCGGGCCGGTGAGAGCGGGATCGAACCGTTTCGCCGCGTTTGCCTTGCATCGCGCGATCAGCTCGTTTTTGTTCGATGTTAAAAAGTCATATAGCATTTGAAGAGAATACTTCGTTTCCGCCGGGAAGTATGTTTGTTACCGAACATAACAGGGTGCGCAACGCGCAAACAAATGCCCGGATTGGTTTGGTTTTGTTTGTCCCTCATCTCGTGCGTAATTGTATCAACGCGTCCGCAAAACTCGGCCTGCGATACTCGTTCGGTTGCAGGCCATGCGTTCCGGCCGCGCTCATACGATAGAAGCAGCTGAATCCGCGGCCTAAGCGCAGAAGATGAAACGATGGCAAAGATAAGGAGCGCGGGCCGGCCTCACGGCAGTCAAGTTTATGAAGTGCTGGAACCCGAGGGAGAAATCTCGCATCTGATTGCACGGCGGTTGGTCGATTACAGCGCGTGCCTCGCTAATTCTTCTATGAGATCGAGGAGGCGTGCTACAGCAGACAGTGGGGTACTCAGCCAGTATCGCGTGCACA
>JBDSJK010000468.1:0-3558 GCA_039917535.1 Burkholderiales bacterium | reverse complement strand
AACCCTTCTCCCTTAGCGCGCGGATCATACGGCCTAATTCTTTTACGATAACCGGCGCGAGCCCTTCCGTGATCTCGTCCAGCAACAATAAATCGGCGCCGGTGCGGAGGATGCGCGCCACGGCCAGCATCTGCTGCTCACCGCCGGACAGCCGCGTGCCTGGGCTATTGCGGCGCTCCAGCAGGTTGGGAAACATGCCGTAAATTTCATCCAAACTCATGCCGCCCTCGCGCACCTTGGGCGGCAACAGCAAATTTTCTTCGCAACTCAAACTCGAATAGATGCCGCGCTCTTCTGGGCAATAACCCACACCGAGATGCGCGATGCGATGCGATGGCAGCTTGCTTGCCGCGGTGCCGTTGATGATCACCGAGCCGGTACATCGACCCACCAGCCCGAGTATAGACTTCAGCGTCGTCGTGCGCCCCGCCCCGTTGCGGCCGAGTAAGGTCACCACTTCGCCGCGATTCACGGTGAAATTCACGCCATGAAGAATGTGTGACTCACCATAAAATGCATGTAGATCCTTCACCTCGAGCATCGCGCTACTCATGGGCCACGCCGACGTAAGCCTCAAGCACCTCTGGATTATTCGACACTTCCCCGTAGGGACCTTCCGCCAAGATCGAGCCGCGCTGCAAGACGGTGATGGTGTCGGACAAATTTTCCACCACGCTTAAGTTGTGTTCCACCATGAGGATGGTGCGATTTTCCGACACGCGCTTGATCAATTCCGTGACGCGGCTGATGTCTTCGTGACCCATGCCCTGGGTCGGCTCGTCGAGCAGCATCAGTTCCGGATCGAGCGCCAGAGTAGTCGCGATTTCCAGCGCGCGCTTGCGGCCGTAAGGCAATTCCGCCGTCATCGTATCGGCGAACGAATCGAGATCGACGGATTTCAGCAATTCGTGGGCGCGACTGTGTAACGCTTGCAATGATTTTTCTGATTTCCAAAAATGAAAACTACTGTTGAGCTTGCGTTGCAGCGCGACGCGAACATTTTCCAACACGCTCAAGTTAGGAAACACGGCGGAAATTTGAAACGAGCGCACCATGCCCTTGCGCGCCACCTGCGCCGGCTTTTGCGCAGTGATGTCCTGACCGTTGTAATGGATCGCCCCGGCGGTTGGCGTGAGGAATTTCGTCAATAGATTAAATACCGTCGTCTTGCCCGCGCCATTGGGCCCGATCAGCGCGTGAATCGCGCCGCGCTTGACGCATAAGTTCACATCCTTAACGGCCGTGAAGCCCTTGAACTCCTTGGTCAAATTGCGGGTTTCGAGAATAAAATCCGTGCTCATAGTCTGATTTTGTGGCGCGGGGGCGTCCGCCCCGGAAAAAGTGCCGCAAGGATAGCGTAAAACGCCTCATTACGAAAGCAGTGGGCGCTCCGTAGTTCGTAGCGTGCGCTATGCGCACGAAATAAGCGATGGATAAGATCGTGCGCACAGCGCACGCTACCTCGCTCAATTATTTTTTGTGCACCAGAGCTACAAGCCAATCCCAGCGCGGCTCTCAGACCATGCCTTGCCACGAGGCAAGCGGGGTGCGGGTCTGGCGTGCTGGTACTTATGCGCTTTCATGTATTCACGCAACGCCGCGTTGATGCGGCTCTGGTAGCGCTGACCGGTGTCCTTGAGGAAGCTTAAGACGTCAGCGTCGAGGCGTAGTGTGATTTGTTGTTTGTTCTCCGTAGGCACTAGCGCATCAGGGCGGTCCACTGCACCTTTCCTCGTTGTTTGGGGATATCGCTGTAGGCGATCTGCGCGTCGGCCATTGCTGCAACCACAGTCAGGCGCTTACGTTGTGCTGCGGTTAGGGGTTTGTTCGGATCAAGTTTCAATTTCACGCTATTGCGCGCGCTCACGGGCATCGGCCTTTCTCGCTGAAATTAATCGAATGATTTCGCCCTCTTTGTCGCGCACGGTATACACCACCGCCAGTAGAGCAGGCTAGTAGGGTGGGCACGTTTTTCGTGCTCACGCGGTACGCTACTGCCATTTCCAATCTTTATAAGTCTCCCGCAGCGCCGTCTTCAAAAACTTACCCGTCGAAGTTCGCGGAATGGCATCGACAAACACAATGCCGTCGGGCACTTGCCACTTGGCGTATTTGCCGAGCAAGAATTCGCGGATGGCTGCCACGGTCGCTTGTTGTCCCGGCTTGAGCACGACGACCGCCAACGGCCGCTCGTCCCATTTCGGATGCGGTACGGCGATGACGGCGGCTTCGGCGACGGCGGGGTGGCCCATGATGGAGTTTTCCAGATCGACGGAGCTGATCCATTCGCCGCCGGACTTGATCAAATCCTTGGCGCGATCCGTTAGGCGCACGCAACCATCGGCGCCGATGACGCCAACGTCGCCGGTTTTCAGCCAGCCATCAGCGCTGAAGCTTTCTTCGGATTTGGCGAGGTTGTGATAGCTGGCGGTGATCCACGGGCCGCGCACTTGCACTTCGCCCACGGTCTCGCCATCCCACGGCGCTTCGCCCGCATCGTTCATGATGCGGATGTCGACGAACGGAACGATGGTGCCCTGCCGCGCGACGGCGGCGGCACGCTCGTCCGGCGACAGCTTGCGGGTGTGATGATCGAGCTTGGAAACGGTCGCGATCGGTGAGGTTTCCGTCATGCCCCAGCCCTGAATGATTTCCATATCGAGCTCGGCGTAGGATTTGATCAGCGACGCAGGCACGGCCGAGCCGCCGACCGTCATGCGCATGCCAGGCGTCAGTTGCCAACGTCCTGGGTTCTGTTGCAGAGTTTGCAATAGTCCCAGCCAAATGGTTGGCACACCGGCGGAGACGGTGACTTTTTCTTGCTGGTAGAGATCGAGCAAACTTTCGCCGTCAAGAAACGGGCCGGGATACACCAGCTTTGCGCCCACCATGGTGCAGACATAGGGAATGGCCCACGCGTTGGCGTGAAACATGGGTACCACGGGCAGCACGGTATCGGCGCTGGAATAGCTGGTCGTATCGGGCATCGCCGCCATTAAGGCATGTAGCACCGTGGAGCGATGGGAGTACACCACGCCCTTGGGCTGGCCCGTGGTGCCCGAGGTGTAGCACATGCCGCAAGCGTCGTTCTCATCGAGATCGGGGTAGCGAAATTGACCCTGTGCAGACTTTAGCAAGGCTTCGTAATCTTCGTACCCTGCCGGAGCCGGCTTGCCGGTTTGTGAAAACACAAACACGCGCTCGACCTTGATCAAGTGCTTAAATTTCTCGAACAATGGCAACAAAATATCATCGACGATAATGAAGCGATCTTCCGCATGGTTGGCGATGAAAGCAATGTCTTCGGGAAATAAACGCAGGTTGAGTGTGTGCAACACGCCACCGGCAGCGGGAATGCCGAAGTAACATTCCATGTGGGCATAGCTATTCCACATCAAGGTGCCGACTCGATCACCATGGTTGATACCGGCTTGTTGCAATGCCTCGGCAAGTTGCCGGGCGCGAGCATAAAAGTCTTTGTAGGTGTAACGATGCAGCGACCTGTCGGCGAGGCGCGAGACGATTTCCGTGGCACCGTATAACTTCCCCGCCCGCTCG
>JBDSJK010000467.1:0-13218 GCA_039917535.1 Burkholderiales bacterium | reverse complement strand
GGAGCAGGGCTGTGCATGCCTCCTGGCAGAGTTATCTAGGCGACCCGCTAAACGTCCAGGTTGCGCACGCCCAAGGCGTTGGTTTCGATGAAATTACGCCGCGATTCCACTACGTCGCCCATCAGCGTGACGAAAATTTCGTCGGCGGCGATGGCGTCTTCGACCTGCACTTTAAGTAGCCTGCGCACCTGCGGGTCTAAGGTAGTTTCCCACAGCTGATCGGGATTCATTTCGCCCAGACCTTTATAGCGCTGGATGGTGAGGCCTTTGCGGGCTTCGTCCAGCAACCAGTCGAGGGCGTCCTTAAAGGTCGCGACCGGCACTTTATGGTCGCCACGCTAGATCATGGCCCCGGCGCGGATCAGGCCGCCCAGCACCACGGAGGTTTTCTTGATCTGTGCATAGTCGCCACTCTCGACGAAATCTTGGTCAACGTAGGTCGTATAACTGTTGCCGTGGGTCATGCGCAGCACCTGCAGACGGAAACTTTCCGTGCGGGCGTCACGCTCCACGCTAATACGCAACTCGGTGCCGTCCACAGCCGCCATCAAGCGCTGTGCCGTCGCTAGGGCGGCGGCTTCCGTCGACAGGTCGATATCGGGTGCGATGAACAACGCGTGCAGAATTTGCCGCTCGATGATGCGGCTGAGGCGTTCGATTACCGCATCGGCAAGCAAGTATTCGCGGGCAATATTTTCAAACGCGGCGCGTTGTAACGGCGCTTCGCCTTGGGCGGTGGAGAGTTCCGCATCTTTCAACGCCAGGTTGAGCAAATGCTGCTTCAACTCTTGATCGTCTTTGAGGTAGCGCTCGTCCTTGCCGTGCTTGACTTTGTACAGCGGCGGTTGCGCGATGTAAATATGGCCGCGTTCCACCAGCTCCGGCATTTGCCGAAAGAAAAACGTCAACAGCAGGGTGCGAATGTGAGAGCCGTCGACATCGGCATCGGTCATGATGATGATGCGGTGATAGCGCAGCTTGTCGGGCGCGTATTCTTCCTTGCCGATGCCCGTGCCGAGGGCGGTGATCAGCGTGGCGATTTCTTGTGAGGAAATGAGCTTGTCGAAACGCGCGCGCTCGACGTTGAGGATTTTGCCTTTGAGCGGCAGCACGGCTTGAAATTTTCGGTCGCGGCCTTGCTTGGCGGAGCCGCCGGCGGAATCGCCCTCGACCAGATAAATTTCCGATTGCGCCGGATCTTTTTCCTGACAATCAGCGAGCTTACCGGGCAGGCCCATGCCGTCGAGCACGCCTTTGCGGCGGGTCATCTCGCGCGCTTTGCGTGCCGCTTCGCGAGCACGGGCGGCGTCGATGATTTTCATACAGATCATCTTCGCGTCGCCGGGATTTTCCAACAGAAATTCCATGAGCTTGTTGGAAACCACTTCCTGGACAACGGGCATCACCTCGCTGGAGACGAGCTTGTCTTTCGTCTGCGAAGAAAATTTCGGCTCGGGCACTTTGCACGACAACACGCAGGTCAGGCCTTCACGCATATCGTCGCCAGTGGTTTCTATTTTAGCTTTTTTCGCGAGTTCTTCTTTTTCGATGTAGTTGTTCAGCGTGCGCGTCATGGCCTGACGCAAACCCGTTAGGTGAGTGCCGCCGTCGCGCTGCGGAATGTTGTTGGTGAAACACTGTACTGTTTCTGTGTAGGAATCGTTCCATTGCATGGCCACTTCGATGGTCATGCCGTCTTTTTCGCCGATCGCATAAAAACTCTTCGGATGAAAAACGGTTTTCGCGCGATTCATATACTCGACGAAACCACGCACACCGCCCGCATAAGCAAAGTTTTCGTTCTTGCCATCGCGCTGGTCGACGAGTTCGATTTTCACGCCATTGTTGAGAAACGACAATTCGCGCAAGCGCTTGGCGATAATTTCGTAGTGGTATTCCACTTTGCCGAAAGTTTCAGTTGCCGCCATGAAATGCACTTCAGTGCCGCGCTTTTCAGTTTTGCCCGTTACGCCGAGCGGCGCAACCGGCACGCCGTGGCGAAATTCCATTTGGTGGGTATTGCCATTACGCCAAATGCGCAGCTTCAGCCACGCCGACAACGCGTTGACCACGGACACGCCGACACCGTGCAGGCCACCGGAAACTTTATAGGAATTGGAATCGAACTTGCCTCCGGCGTGCAGTTCCGTCATGACGATTTCCGCGGCGGAGCGCTTGAATTCGTCGTCTTCTTTGATGTCCGTAGGAATGCCGCGACCATTGTCCACCACGCTGATGGAGTTGTCCGTGTGGATGACCACCTTGATGTCATCACAATGCCGCGCTAGGGCCTCATCGATGGCGTTGTCGACTACTTCAAACACCATGTGGTGCAGGCCCGTGCCGTCTGATGTGTCGCCAATGTACATGCCGGGCCGTTTGCGAACGGCTTCAAGGCCCTTGAGGATCTTAATGTTGTCTGAAGTGTAGTCGTCTTCTGCCGCGCTGTTTTGCGGTTGGTTACTTGGCTTTTCTTCCACGCCTTAATTTCCCTTGATGATTGCACCCATACTAAATACGCATGGGCATGACGACATACTTGAAATTTTCATCGCCGGGCACGGTGATCAGTGAACTCGAGTTGGCATCGCCGAACGACCAGACCACTTCTTCAACGTTGATGTGATTCAGCACGTCCAGCAGGTAAGTCACATTGAAGCCTACGTCCAAGGGCTCCCCGTCGTAGCTAATGGAGAGTTCTTCTTGCGCTTCTTCCTGCTCGTTGTTGCTGCAAATAATGTTCATGCTGTCTTTGGTCAACACCACGCGCACGCCGCGTATTTTCTCGTTCGACAGTATCGCGGCGCGGCTCAAGGCCTGCTGCATGTGCACTCTGTTCAAGGTGATGTGTTTGGTGTAGCCCGTGGGGATGACCTTGGTGTAGTCGGGAAATTTACCGTCGATGAGTTTAGACGACAACTCGGTGTTACCGAGATCAAAGCGTACTTGATTAGTGCGTAGTGTGACGTTCACGTTGCCGTCTGCGGCGCCGTCATCGAGTAGCTTGATCAACTCGGCAACGGTCTTACGCGGCAGAATCACCTCGGCCTTGGTGTCGCTCGCTTCAATGGGACTGGTGGCGTAGCCGAGGCGATGACCATCGGTGGCGACGGTGGTCAGTTGGCCGTTTGCGACCGATAACAACATGCCGTTGAGATAATAGCGGATATCTTGATTCGCCATGGCGAATTGAACTTTGTCTAACTGGGCTTTGAACGCATTGCGGTTCAGCGTGAAGCTGGCCTGGTCATCGCCCGCCATGGCGAGCTTAGGAAAATCCGCCGCTGGCAAGGTTTGTAGCGAAAAGCGCGACTTGCCTGCTTTGAGCATTAGACGGGTTTCTTTGCCATCCAACACCACGTCGGCGTCGTCGGGCAAGGAGCGCAAAATGTCGAGCAATTTTTTTGCCGCGATGGTAACCGATTGATCCGGGTCTTTCAGTTGAAAGTCGGCTTCGGTGCGGATCTGCACTTCGAGATCCGTTGCGACTAGGCTGGCTTTGCCATTCTGAGTTTCGATCAGAACGTTGGATAAGATTGGCAGCGTATGGCGACGTTCAACAATGCCGGCCACTTTCTGTAACGGGGCCAACAATGCATTCCGCGACGTTTTAATAGTAATCATAATTTATATATTATTGATTAATAATTAAGGGGTACCTTAACGGGGCATAACTCGAAATCCCCCCGTCATAACATGGAGTTAATGGGCTTTAAACTTTGGTATAGCGCTACTTGAACTGCGGGACGAGATGTGGATAATTATCTTTCCCAGCCCAAAACCAAAAATCAACCACAAATTATACCGGACTATCGGCGACTAAACTGGCTAAGAACTTTGCCCCTGTTTTCAGCCCATTAGGTTGCCTGTTACTAGCCTTTGAGTATTTGCTGCAACATCATGAGATCGCGATGAATTACGCCGTCGCTATCCTTCAATTCATCGACTTTGCGGCAGGCGTGCAATACCGTGGTGTGGTCACGGCCGCCGAACGCGTCGCCGATGTCCGGCAAGGAAAGCTGGGTAAGTTCTTTTGCCAGCGCCATCGCCACCTGGCGAGGACGGGCAATGGCACGATTGCGTTTTTTAGAGTACATCTCCGCGACTTTTATTTTGTAATAATCGGCGACGGTTTTCTGAATATTCTCGATGGAAATTTGTCGATTTTGTATCAGCAGCAGGTCTTTCAACGCTTCTTTGGTGGACGCCAAGGACAGCGGCGTGCCGGTGAAGCGCACATAGGCAAATACGCGCTTGAGCGCGCCTTCTAACTCGCGTACGTTGGAGCGGATGTGTTTAGCGATAAAGAACGCGATATTTTCATCCAGCGTAATGTGATCGGCGCCGGCTTTGTCGATCAAAATTGCGACTCGCATTTCCAATTCGGGTGGTTCAATGGCGACGGTTAATCCCCATCCGAAGCGCGAGACCAGGCGTTCGTCGATGTCGGCCAATTCCTTTGGAAAGCGGTCACAGGTAATGATGACCTGTTTATGGGCCTCAATGAGCGCGTTGAAGGCAAAAAAGAATTCTTCCTGGCTGCGAGATTTGCCACCGATAAACTGGATATCGTCAATGAGCAATAAGTCCAGCGTATGGTAATGCCGCTTAAAACTATCAAACGATTTATGTTGGTAAGCACGCACTACGTCCGTGACATAGTCTTGAGAGGTCACGTACTGAACCTTAGCGTGTGGCGAGCGCGCCATAGCCGCGTTGCCGATGGCTTGAATGAGGTGGGTTTTACCCAGCCCCACGCCCCCATAAACAAACAGCGGGTTGTAGGCGGTGCCTAAATGTTCTGCAACCTGTTGAGCCGCCGCGCGCGCGAGTTGATTGGCTTTGCCGGGGACGAAGTTGGTGAACTTATACGAGGTGTTGAGGCGCGGATTTTCGCTGCCGTTCAGCGTGACCCGAGCCTGGCGGGTTTCAGCGACGGGCCTGGCCGGGGCGGTTTCGGGAGAATTGACCATCACCGCCTCTTCGCGCACCGACAATACAAATCGCATCGGCCGTCCAAAATAGGACTCCGCCAGATCCTCCAATCGCTTAAGGAACCTGTCCTTGACCCATTGCAACACAAAGCTGTTGGGCGCGCGCAGGATTATCTGGCCGTCTTCGAGGGCAAGGCTTAGTGGCTTGATCCAGTTGTTAAACTGACCCTGGGAAAGCTCCCCGCGCAACGAGTCAAGACACTGGACCCAGAACGGATCTATCATAGACAGAACATATATAACAACATGATTTTTAAAGGATTATTATTATTATTTAGGAAGCAGCGGAAACTACAAAACACATTCTACTGTCCGTTTTACAACTTATCCACAACCCCTCTAGAATCAGTATTGGCGCGAGCCCTTGACAGATTGGCGTTAAGCGGTTTGAATATAGGGTTTGCTGAATAGAGACTATTATGAAAAGAACATTCCAACCCTCGGTAACTAAGCGCGCCCGCACCCACGGCTTCCTTGTTCGCATGAAAACTCGTGGTGGTCGTGCCGTTATTGCCGCCCGCCGTGCCCGGGGCCGCGCCCGCCTGGCTGTTTGATTCAGCAGCGTCCAGCGCAGCCGAAACGCGCGAAACACGGTTGGTTTGATCGCGTTTTCGCCAGCCGCATATCGTTTTCCGGTCATTACGTTCAGCTTTACTTCGCGGCCACATTGGGGTTAGGGGGGAAGTTCGGCGTGAGCGTCGCGAAGCGCACTTGTCCCAAGTCAGTTGATCGCAACTATGCCAAGCGGGTATTGCGTGCCTGGTATGGGCAATGGGTCAGCGAATTGGCGAATGTGGACCTGGTTGTCCGCGTCAAGCGCCGTTACGACGGTCGCCAATTCGCGGCCCTTAGCCGCGAATTGGGCGGTTTGCTGAACAAGGCGGAGCGGTGGCGCGCGTCATTATCCTAATTTTAGGGCTATATCGCTACGCGATCAGTCCATTGCTAGGCAGCAACTGCCGTTTTCATCCGAGTTGCTCGGCTTACGCGAGCGAAGCGCTGACACGCTATGGCTTTCTCAAGGGTGGTTGGCTGGCGATGAAGCGCACATCGCGTTGTCACCCTTGGCATCCCGGTGGTTTTGACCCCCTTCCTTAGGTAAAAAAATTGATTATGGAAACCCAGCGGCTTGTCGCCCTCTTTGTATTTTTCTTTTCCGGATTTTTGCTCTGGAACGCCTGGCAGAAACAGCACATGCCGGTCACCCCGGTAATCAGCCAACCGGCGGGCGACGCCACGACCACGGTTCCAAGCCAGGCGGGAACCGCGCCGACGGCTAATCCAACGGCAATTACCGCCATGCCCGCCGACACCAAGATTGAGCACGGCGAACGCATCCGAATCAATACCGATTTCCTCACCGCGGAGATTGACACTGTCGGCGGCGATTTGCGCCGCATTCAATTGGCTAAGCATCTTGCGGCTGAGGACAAAAGCGGCCCGATGACGCTGTTCACCGACAGTGGGCCGCAAATTTATGTCGCCCAGTCGGGGTTGCTAGGAAACGGCTTGCCCACCCACAACAGTCGCTATAAGTCCGATGCTTTACTTTATAAGCTTGAAGATGGTAAGGACTTGCTTACGTTTAAACTAAGTACAGAAGCGGCTGATGGATCGATCATTACCAAACAATATACCTTCCATCGCGGTAGCTACTTGATCGACCTGAGCTATGCAATCGAAAATAAATCCACGGCGGCCATTAAGCCTGACGCCTATTTTCAGTTTCTGAAATTCGGTGAAATCGCTTCCGCAAGTCCGTTCGGAATTAACACGTTTAGCGGTCCGGCTGTTTATACCGAGCAGAAAAAATTCCAAAAAATTACCTTTGCCGATATCGACAAGGGCAAGCTCGATTTCCCGCAAAAGAGCAACAACGGTTGGTTGGCTATGTTGCAGCATTATTTCGTCGCCGCGTGGCTGCCGAAGAACGGCGTCGAGCGAGAATTTTTTACCAAGAAAGTGGCCGATAAACTCTACGCGTCTGGGGTGATTGTCCCGATCGGCGAGATCGCGCCGGGTGCAACGGGTAGCGTGGCAGTGCCGCTTTACGTGGGTCCCCAGGAAGTGGAAAAACTCGCCAAGCTCGCCCCAGGGCTTGATTTAAGCATCGACTATGGCTGGCTGACGGTGATCGCGTCGCCGTTGTTCAAAGTGCTGTCGTTCATCCACGGCTGGGTGGGGAACTGGGGCATTGCGATCATTTTGCTTACCTGCCTAATCAAGCTGATCTTCTTTCCGCTCTCGGCCGCCAGCTACAAATCCATGGCGAAAATGAAAGTGCTGGGTCCCAAGCTGCAGAAGTTGAAGGAGCAATACGGCGACGACAAGCAGAAGCTGAATCAAGCGATGATGGAGTTGTACAAAACCGAGAAGGTCAATCCTCTCGGCGGTTGCTTGCCCATTGTCATTCAGATTCCGGTGTTTATCTCCCTTTACTGGGTGTTGCTGGCGGCGGTCGAGCTGCGCCACGCGCCGTTCTTCGGCTGGATTAAGGACCTGTCCGCCGCTGATCCTTTTTATGTTTTACCGATCATTATGGGCGCAACGATGTTGTTACAGACCAAGCTGAACCCAACGCCGCCGGACCCAATCCAGGCGAAAGTCATGATGTTCATGCCCATCGTGTTTTCCTTCATGTTCTTGTGGTTTCCCTCAGGCTTGGTGCTGTATTGGACGGTCAATAATCTGTTGTCCATTTGGCAACAGTGGCAGATCAATCGCATGACCGAGCAGGCCGCCGCTACGGCGAAAGGAAATGCTAAGCGTTGATACCATCGCGGCCATTGCCACGGCGCCCGGTCGCGCCGGGATTGGTGTCATTCGGCTGTCGGGTGAAAATCTCGGCGATCTAGCGACAGCGCTGTGCGGGCGTATCTTGGCGCCGCGTCACGCTACCCTAAGTCATTTTCGCGATGCCCACGGCGAGTTGATCGACCAAGGCATCGCGCTGTTTTTTCCCGCACCGGCATCCTATACCGGCGAAGACGTACTGGAGTTGCAGGGTCACGGCGGCGATGCGGTATTGCGCGCGTTACTGCAACGCTGTTTGTCGTTGGGCGCTCGCGTAGCCGAGCCGGGCGAATTCACTAAACGCGCTTATCTCAACGGCAAGCTAGACCTTGCCCAAGCCGAGGCGGTCGCTGATTTGATCGACGCGGCGACGGAGGAGGCGGCCAAGGGTGCCGCGCGATCTCTGTCCGGCGAATTTTCCGCCCGAGTGCAGGAGCTAGTTCGCGAGCTGATCAATCTGCGCATGTTGGTGGAAGCCAGTCTTGATTTTCCTGAGGAAGATGTGGATTTCCTCAAAGCAGCCAACGCAAAGGGCCAGTTGGTGGAGATAGAAGCCAAGCTGAACGCAGTGTTACTGGCCGCCCAGCAGGGTAGCCTGCTGCGTGCCGGGCTGCGCGTTGCGCTGGTGGGACGTCCTAACGTGGGCAAATCCAGTTTGCTGAACTTGCTGGCGGGCGAAGATCTCGCGATTGTCACGCCGATTCCCGGCACTACCCGCGACCCGGTGCGTGCGCCCATTCAGGTTGACGGCGTGCCGCTACACATTATCGATACCGCGGGTCTGCGCAACCCGACCGATGCGGTCGAGCTGATCGGTGTGGAGCGGAGTTGGCAAGCGGCCCAGCAGGCAAACATCGTGGTGCATGTTTGCGATGCCAGCGTCGGGATTACGGAGGAGGATGCAGCAATCGCCAAGCGGCTGCCATCAGGCATCCAGGTTTTGCGCGTGTTTAATAAGGCAGACTTACTCGCGGCGGTGGCGACTAGCCAAGATAACGGCGCGCAACTCTACATGTCCGCCAAAACCGGGGCCGGGCTGGCGCAGCTAAAAAGTCGCTTGCTGGCGATGGCCGGATGGCGTCCTGGTGATGAATCCGTCATTGTCGCGCGCGAGCGGCACTTGCAGGCCTTGCACGCGGCCCGCGACCATCTCGTCGACGCCCGTCAGCGCACCGCGCAGTTGGAACTATTCGCCGAAGAACTTCGTCACGCGCAACAAGCGCTGTCGCGAATTAGCGGGGAATTCACCGCTGACGAGCTACTCGGCGAGATTTTCTCTCGATTTTGCATAGGCAAATAACGCTACAATACTCCTAGCCAGAATCGGCATGGATATTGGCTGTTAAGCCTATAGGGCTGGAGCGCCGCGCGGGTATTGGCTTTCCAGTCAGCCCATTTTAAAACATGCTAGAAGCTTCACCGTCACCGCCCGAATTTTGCTCGGGCTTCCGCCATGCAGGTCGAGCGATAGGTGCCGGCGAGTTCGGCGCATTGAGCCGTGACAACTTTCCAATCCGCCTCTTCTTCGCCGACTTTGGATTTAATTGCGGCGGTCGTTTCGGCATGGGCCGCGCGCGCTTTGGCTAGACAAGCGGTTTTGGCGTCTCCGCCGTAGGTGTTACAACGTTCTTCCTCGAGCTTCAGGTCGGCGTTTGCCTCATCATAATCCGCTTGGGTCAGCGCTGCGGCGGTGCCTAAATTTCCCGCCTTAGAGGCCGCGATGGTTTTGGTTTTACCGACTTTAGCTTCGGTGCGACACAGCGACCGAGCGTCGCCAGAAAACTGTTCGCAGTGCCGCAAGGCAAGCATGTAGTCTTCATTGGCACGAGCGACGCTGGCTTTGTACTTCGCATCGCCGATGCTGTCGGTCGTGCAGGCGTTGAAACTGAGGATTGCGAGGGTACTCAAACCCAACAGAATTTTAATCATGAGCGATCCTTTTGAAAGATGGGGAGGTTATCATACGCTAAGGCTGTGCAGCCCTCAGAATATACTGCGAATGGCACTCACGGCACCATCATTGTTTTTGTTGATGCTAGCATAGCGCGAATTCACATCAGGTGAAACCATGCTGAGGAAGTTTCACGTGGAACAAATAAAAGCCTTCATGCTTTGGGCCAATTCCCCTAAAATGGCGATCTTAGAAAAGATACGCTATGAATTTCCCCAAACAATTTGATGTGATTGTGATTGGTGGCGGGCACGCAGGCACGGAAGCCGCGTTGGCCGCGGCGCGTATGGGGCGCAGCACCTTGTTGCTCACGCACAGCATCGAAACTTTGGGGCAAATGTCCTGCAATCCCTCTATAGGCGGCATAGGCAAGGGGCATCTGGTAAAGGAAATTGACGCCCTAGGCGGCGCGATGGCAATGGCGACCGACGAGGCCGGCATCCAGTTTCGCATCCTTAACGCCAGCAAGGGTCCCGCGGTGCGAGCAACCCGTGCCCAGGCGGATCGCGCCCTGTATCGTCAGGCGATCCGGTGCCGTCTAGAAAAACAGCCCAATTTGTGGTTATTTCAGCAAGCCGTCGATGATTTGCTGCTCGACGGTGATCGGGTGACTGGCGTCGTGACCCAGATCGGCCTCAAATTTATCGCCCGTGCGGTGGTGTTGACGGCGGGAACATTCTTGTCCGGCTTGATCCACGTGGGATTAAACCATTACCAAGGGGGCCGGGCAGGGGATCCCCCCACACAGACTTTGGCCCATAGGCTGCGCGAACTCAAATTGCCTCAGGGCAGACTTAAAACCGGCACCCCGCCGCGTATTGACGGTAAAACCCTGGACTATAACGTCATGGTCGAGCAGCGGAGCGACGACCCGGCACCGGTATTTTCTTTCCTCGGCAAAGTGAGCCAGCATCCGCGCCAGGTCTCATGCTGGATCACCCACACGAGTGCTAAAACCCATGACATCATCCGCGGCGGCTTGGATCGTTCACCTATGTTTACCGGCGTGATCGAAGGAGTGGGGCCACGCTACTGTCCGTCGATCGAGGACAAGATCCACCGTTTTGCCGGCAAGGAAAGCCACCAAATTTTTGTCGAACCGGAAAGCCTCACCTCGGACGAGATTTACCCAAACGGGATATCCACCAGTTTACCGTTTGACGTGCAGTACGACCTGGTGCGCTCGATTAAGGGCTTTGAGAACGCCCACATCACGCGACCCGGTTACGCGATTGAATATGATTATTACGATCCGCGCGGGTTGAAAAAATCCCTGGAAACGAAATTAATTGCGGGACTTTTCTTCGCCGGCCAGATTAATGGCACCACGGGCTATGAAGAGGCCGCTGCTCAGGGGCTACTGGCCGGAATCAACGCCGCTCGTTTGGCCGCCGGAGAGGAAGCCTGGTGCCCCAGTCGCGATCAAGCCTACCTCGGCGTGATGGTAGACGACTTGGTCACGCGCGGCGTCAGCGAGCCCTACCGCATGTTCACCAGCCGCGCCGAGTACCGCCTGCAGTTGCGCGAAGACAACGCCGACCTGCGTTTGACGGAAATAGGGCGAGGCTTGGGTCTGGTGGATGATCAGCGCTGGAATGCCTTCGCCAGGAAGCGCGAGGCCGTAGAGCGGGAGCTAGCGTGGCTGAAAACCACCTGGTTGAGCCCGCGAGTTGTTTCACGTGAAACCGCGCTTGCCGTATTGGGCCAGGAAATGGAGCGGGCATACACACTCGCAGACCTGCTGCGCCGTCCCGAGGTCAGTTACGAGACGCTGCGCCAGTTGTCGGCCATAGAGTTTGTGATTCAGGACGCCGCCGTCACTGAGCAAGTTGAGATTCAGACGAAATACAACGGCTATATTGAGCGCCAAAAGGACGAGATTGACCGCCAGGCGCAAAACGAAACGTTGCGTTTGCCCGCAGATATTGACTACACCACCGTGCGCGGATTGTCGCGTGAGGTTCAGCAAAAGCTCAACACCCATCGCCCCGGAACCCTCGGTGAGGCGTCGCGGATTTCAGGCATTACGCCTGCCGCTGTATCGTTGTTGTTGGTGCATTTCAAGCGGCGTGTCGAGCCGAAGGCGGGCGAGCGCAAGTCCGCATGAGTCTCGCCAGCCGGCTGGTAGCGGGACTGGAAGCGCTGAGCATCAAGCTGGATGCGGTCACTCAGGCACGGCTCTTGCAATATTTAGCGCTCATAGAAAAATGGAATCGGGTTCACAATCTCACCGCCGTCCGTGACGTTAACCACATGCTGAGTCACCATTTAATGGATAGTCTTGCCGTATTGCCGCACCTTGAGCGCGCTACCTCTTTACTGGATGTAGGCAGTGGTGCCGGGCTGCCGGGCATTCCGTTAGCCATTGCTGAACCTAGGCTCGCCGTGACCTTATTGGATAGCAGTCAGAAACGCGTATCGTTCTTGAACCAATGTAAAGCGGAGTTAAAGCTCGAAAATGTGAACGCGATTCATCAACGCGTTGAAGACTATCAGCCTGGTCAAGGTTTTGACGTGGTGATTTCCCGGGCGTTTGCCGATATGTCGGCGTTTGTAGCGTTATCTCGCCGGCATGGAAAGCCCGGTGGTCGTCTGTTGGCCATGAAGGGGCGCTATCCCGATGAAGAAATCGCCAAGCTGTCGGATGCTGACCGTGTCACAAAGGTTGTCGAACTCACTATCCCCGAGTTGAATGCCCATCGTCACCTAGTCGAGATTGCGGTTTCTTGATGGCAAAAACCATGGCGGTCGTCAATCAGAAAGGCGGCGTCGGAAAGACCACCACGACCGTCAATCTCGCCGCCAGCATCGCGGCGCAAGGCAAGCGGGTGCTGTTGATTGATCTAGATCCCCAGGGCAATGCCACCATGGGCAGTGGGGTGGAAAAGAACACGCTGAAACGTTCGGTTTACAATGTGTTGCTCGGCTTGAATGAAGCGGAAGCCGTGCGCGTGACCGCGCCGATTGGCAAGTTCGATTTGTTGCCCGCCAATCGGGATTTAGCCGGTGCCGAGATTGAATTGGTCGATATGCAGCAACGTGAAAGCCGACTCAAGGGCGCAATGCTGACCTTGGAACATGATTACGATTTCATACTGATTGATTGTCCGCCGGCGCTGAATTTGCTCACGGTCAATGCGCTGTGTGCCGCGCGCTCGGTGCTAATTCCCATGCAATGCGAATATTATGCGCTGGAAGGACTCAGTGATCTGGTGCAGACTTTAAAGAAAGTACGCGCTCACTTAAATCCAATTTTGGAGATCGAAGGGCTGTTGCGCACTATGTTTGATCCGCGTAATTCTTTGGCCCAGCAAGTGTCGCAACAACTCGAACAGCATTTTGGCAATAAGGTCTACAGCACCGTAATTCCGCGCAATATCCGCCTCGCTGAAGCGCCCAGCTATGGCAAGCCGGTGATGTACTACGACCCGGGGTCAAAGGGCGCGCAGGCCTACCAAGCGCTTGCGACGGAAGTTATCG